>CAIODE010000064.1 GCA_903856875.1 uncultured Burkholderiales bacterium | reverse complement strand
GTTTGACGCGATTGCTTTTGCAACTGAACCAACTCGGCAATGCCCTTCTCAGCGAAAGCCAACAAACTGTCCATTTCTTTGCGTGTGAAAGCCACGCCTTCTGCTGTGCCCTGCACTTCTACAAAATTGCCTGCGCCCGTCATGACCACATTCATGTCGGTGTCGCACGAAGAGTCTTCGGTGTAATCCAAATCGAGCAAAGCCGTGCCATCTTTCAGACCCACAGAAATGGCCGCAATTGAATCCAAAATAGGTGACTCTTTCAATTTTCCTTGGTGTATGAGCCAATCTACCGCATCTTGGGCCGCCACAAAGGCACCCGTGATGCTGGCTGTGCGCGTGCCGCCATCGGCCTGCAGCACATCGCAATCGAGGTGAATGGTTCGCTCGCCCAATTTTTTCAAATCAAACACGGCGCGCATGGAGCGGCCAATGAGACGCTGAATTTCTTGGGTGCGGCCGCTTTGTTTGCCACGGGCAGCTTCGCGATCGCCGCGGGTATGTGTTGCCCGTGGCAGCATGCCATATTCAGCGGTAACCCAGCCCTCGCCACTGCCCTTTTTGTGTCCGGGCACTTTCTCTTCCACCGATGCCGTACACAACACACGGGTATCGCCAAACTCAATCAGCACAGAGCCTTCTGCATGCACTGTGTAAGCACGCGTGATTTTGACTGTACGCAATTGGTCGTTTTGTCTGTCATGTGCGCGTTTTGAGGATGTTGAGGTGCTGATCATGGTGAGGCGTAATTTAAGTTTGAGATAATGGGCCATAGGCAAGAGGCAAAGCGGCCAAGCCCCCAACTGATCAGCAGTGTCTTACTGCTGTATCCAAGAAAGAATTCATGCCAGTTTACAGTATGACCGGGTATGCCAGCGTGCAGTCCAGCTCGCCTGCGGCAGAGGGAAGCACCGATTCTGCAGCTTCACCAACGGTCCGTTTTGGCTTGGAAATCAGATCGGTCAACAGCCGCTTTTTAGATCTGAGCTTTCGCCTGCCCGACGAGCTGCGTCACACAGAACCCGCTCTTCGTGAACACATCGTTCAACACATCAAACGTGGCAAGGTTGAGGTCCGTGCCGTCTACCACAGCAACCAAGATACCGAGCTGACCGATCCAGCCATTGGCACGCTCCAAAAACTCTTGAGTTTGCAAAACAAAATCCAGAGTTGGCTGCCAGGTGCGCGTGATTTAAGTGTGTCGGATGTGATCAAACTGGCCTCACACGAAAAATCAGGAACAGGCCTGAACGAAGCTGACCTGATGCCCTTGGCCACACAGGCGGTTAAAGCCCTTAAAGAAGCACGAGCTAGAGAAGGGGCACGTCTGGCCGAAATGTTACAAGACCGAATTGGCCAGCTAAGCACTTTGGCGGAACAAGCTGCGCCCCTGCTCCCACTTTTGGTCGAACAGCAGCGCCAGCGCTTCATTGACCGCTGGAACGAGGCGATGGCCTTGTCCGAGGGCACAGTGTCGTCCGATGTCGCCAAAGACCGTGCCCTGACAGAAGCCACGGCCTTTGCCATTCGCATCGACGTGGCCGAGGAACTCACCCGATTGGCGTCTCATTTGGATGAAATCAGTCGCTTGATCAAAAAGGGCGGTGACATTGGCAAGCGCTTGGACTTTCT
>CAIODE010000063.1 GCA_903856875.1 uncultured Burkholderiales bacterium | reverse complement strand
GTGGGTTGATTGTCATTTGCTTGCAATATGCGGTGAAATAAATCATTGCAAAATGCAAAATAATGTTTTGTTTCACCCAATTTAGGAACAAAATTGAAGTTAACTAAATGGATCAATAATGACTACTTGGCAAGTAAAAACTACTGAACATCATTTGCTCAAGATAGTGAAAGCTGCTCAAACTGAAGGGCCTCAGTTTCTAATAGAGCAAGGTAAAATTACTGCGGTTTTATTGTCAAATGATTGTTATGACAAATTGACAAAAAAGTCACAGACACTTTACGACTTTCTAATTCACTCACCACTCGCAGAAGCCGAAGATGTCTATTTTGAAAGAGACAAAAGCTCTACTCGAGAAGTATCCATTTAATCAAACTAAACAATGACCAAAGAATTTGACATCGTGGTGCACGGCGCCACTGGCTTTACGGGCCGCCTCATTGCAGAGTATTTGCTTACCCGATCAGATACAGGGCTCAAATGGGCCATGGGTGGCCGCAGCCTAGACAAACTTCAAGCCGTGCGTGACGAAATTGGCGCGCCAGCTTCTACGCCCTTGGTGGTCATTGAAAGCAGCGACGAGGCTTCATTGAAGTCTCTCATGTCTAAAACCCGTTTGGTTATTTCAGCAGTTGGCCCCTATCAGCTGTATGGCAACGAGTTGGTCAAAGCCTGCGCTGAATCAGGTGTTGATTATGTTGATTTGTGCGGCGAGCCAGCCTGGATGCGCCACATGATTGACAAGCACCAAAGTACTGCAGAAAAAAGTGGCGCACGCCTGGTGTTCTCTTGTGGTTTTGACTCCAGCCCCTTTGACTTGGGCGTGTTCATGGCACAAGATGAAATGACCAAACGTTTTGGCAAACCTGCACAGCGCGTACGCGGCCGTGTTCGCAAAATGAAGGGCACATTTTCTGGTGGCACCGCCGCCAGTTTCAAAGCCACCATGGCCGCTGCAGCCACGCAGCCTGGCGTCATTGACTTGCTCAAAAACCCTTTCTCTCTCACGCCCGGTTTTGAAGGCCCTCGCCAACCCGCTGGTCACAAACCCATGCTAGACGAAGTGATGGGCGTTTGGGTGGCACCTTTCATCATGGCCACCATCAACACGCGCAATGTGCACCGCTCCAACTTTTTACTGAACCATGTATGGGGCTCAGATTTTGCGTACGACGAAATGATCGTCACTGGCCCCGGCGAAAAAGGCGAAGCCATTGCCAACGCCATCGCCCAAGACAAGAGCATGAGCGAAGACAAACTCAAACCCGGTGAAGGTCCGTCTAAGGCCGAACGAGAAGCGGGCAGCTACGATGTCTTGTTCATTGCCACCAACGAGCAAGGTCAGACTGTGCAAGTGGGCGTGAAGGGCGATCGCGACCCTGGTTACGGCAGCACTTCTAAGATGATTGCCGAAGCGGCCATCTGTTTGTTGAAAGACGCCACCGCCACGAAGGGCGGTTTCTGGACACCTGCTTCAGCCATGGGTCATGCCCTCATTGCACGCCTGCAGTCGCATGCGGGTCTAACCTTCAGCGTGGAATAAATCTAAAACCCTTCGGTTTCAAACCTTAGGGGTTCAGCTCCATCGCTGCGGGCAAATAGCCCTTCAAGGTGTGCACGCCATTGGCAAACAAAATGGCGTTCACGGTGGCTTGTGCTGTTGCTTCTGTGGCCATCACGGTCAGCAGCAGCATGTCGGGTTCAGCCGTTTCAGCGCAGGTGGCCATGGCAAACAAAGTATCGCCATCCAAAGTGGTGTGGGCTGGGCGAATGCTTCTTGCAAAGCCATCGTGCGCGCTCATGGCCAATCGCTTGGCTTGGGCTTTGTTCAGCGTTGCATTGGTGGCCACCACGCCTATGGTGGTGTTGGTTCCCGCCATCGGTTTGCCAGCCTTTTGACCTGCAAGCAAGGCCTGTTGCGTGTTGAGCAATTTTGTGCCATCTGCAGAGCGCGCGCCGGCCAGTACTTTGCCAGTGACTGGATCTGTCACATCACCCACGGCATTGCAGGCCACCATGGCGCCTACCTGCCAAGGACCCACTTGAACCAGCGCATGGCCAATGCCGCCCTTCATGGCGCGGTTCATACCAAACAATTTGCCCACCACAGCGCCGGCACCTGCACCCACGTTGCCCGAAAGTGGATAGCCCACTGCGCGCATCAAACTGGCTGAAAGAGGTTTTTGGTAGATGGCATCTTCGCAGGCGGCATAACCTGCTGCCTCGTCGGGCCGTGCTTTGGGGTTGTCGCCCTGGCGCACAAGCGGCAAGTCAAACAGCACCGCAGCAGGCACGATGGGCACACAACCGTGGCCCGTTTGAAACCCCATGTTGCGCTCATCCAGCCAGCGCATCACACCACTGGCGGCATCTAGGCCAAACGCACTGCCACCCGACAACAACACAGCATGCACCTTGTCGACCAAATTGGCGGGGTCTAGCAAGTCAGTCTCTCGGGTGCCGGGCGCGGCACCTCGAACATCAACGCCCCCCACAGCCCCTTGGGGTGCCAAGATCACCGAGCATCCGGTCAGCCTTTGGCTTGAAGTGAAATGCCCAATGTGCAAACCAGCAATATCGGCAATGCTGCCCTGATGCGGGTTGGACCTTTGGCTCAAGCGGGTGTTTACAATGTTCTGAGATGTCATTTGAAAACCTTTTCTACGTGCCACGACCCACTGTTGCTCAAATGGCTCAGTGGGCTAAGCGACTGAAGTTACAAGGATAACGCGTGTCTTCCTTTGTGTTCCAACGCCTGCTTAGTTTTTTCATCACCTTGGCTGTCACGTCGGTGGTCGTCTTTGGAGTGCTTGAGTGGTTGCCTGGCAATGCAGCACAGGTTATTTTGGGCGAAACTGCCACCCCAGAATCCTTGGCGGCCATGGAAGAAAAGCTGGGCTTGAACCAGCCTGCCCTCAATCGGTATCTGGCATGGACTGGCGGCCTGCTTCGAGGTCAATCTGGCATGAGCATTTCCTACGACACCCCCACAGCAGATCTCATGCTAGAGCGCATGCATGTGACGCTGCCCTTGGCCATCATGGCCATGAGCTTCACGGTAATCATAGCGCTGAGTCTTGGCTTGTATGCTGCTTCTAAACAAAACAGCTCGGCTGATGCAGGTGTGATGACACTCAGCCAATTGGGTTTGGCCTTGCCCAATTTTTGGTTGGCCATCCTTTTGATATTGTTGTTTGCAGTGCATTTGCAATGGGTGAGTGCGGGCGGATTTCCAGGTTGGTCAGAAGAAGATGGCGGTGGAATTTGGGCGGGTGTAGCGGCCCTCCTTTTGCCTGCCATGGCTTTGGCCGCCGTGCAAACGGCTATCCTCACGCGCGTCACGCGTTCTGCGGTCATTGAATCGATGTCGGAAGACTATGTGCGCACCGCACGGGCAAAGGGTTTGTCTAAGTCGCAAGTG
>CAIODE010000062.1 GCA_903856875.1 uncultured Burkholderiales bacterium | reverse complement strand
TGCAACAGCAGCCTTGCATTTTGGAAATCACCCCGCCACAGCATGCCGGTGCCCGCGCACGCCAATCGGTAGGCGCTGTCAGCACTAAGGGTGTCGTCTGCTAAAACAACCCGCTTGGGGGCGGCCGCACCGCGCTCGCTGCGCCATTCGTCCTCACAGGGATGGCCATTTTCTTGCCATGCGATGGAAGTCGATACTGCTTTCAACGAAGCGTCATGAGGGTTTAGAGGGTCAATACTTTGCATGGCTTGATCATAGGTGCTTCTGGGACAATTGCCGAACAATTCCAAGAGAGAGGCAAAGTTCATGCAGAATGATCGGGTGATGCACAGTCCTGCTTACAAAATTCCAGAATCGGTTTTGGTTGTGATTTACACAATCGAAGCTGAGGTACTGCTCATTCGCAGAGCCGATGCGGGCACTTGGCAGTCCGTTACGGGTAGCAAAGATTTTGAAGAGGAGCCGTGGCATCAGACCGCCTGCCGCGAGGTCATGGAGGAAACAGGCTTGCTTGCCACACATTCAGACCATGAATTGACAGATTGGGCGCTTGAGAATATTTACGAAATCTACCCTGCGTGGCGACATCGTTATGCGCCTCATGTGAGTCACAACAAAGAACGCGTTTTTGGCTTGAAATTACCAAGGCCAATGCCCATTCAACTCAGTCCCTCAGAACACATAGAGTACAAATGGCTGTCTTGGAAAGAGGCTGCTGATGCTTGTTTTTCGCCGTCCAATGCCGAGGCCATCTTGATGTTGCCTAGTTGGCTTCAAGGCTTGAGATGAAAACTGAAAAGTCTGCATTTTTAAAAGTAGCCACTTACAACATCCACAAAGGTGTTCAAGGTTTTGGACCTGCACGCCGATTGGAAATTCACAATTTAGGTTTGGCCATCGAGCAGTTGGACGCAGACATTGTGTGTTTGCAAGAAGTCCGAAAAGTACATCGACGTGAAGAAAAATACTTCAGGCATTGGCCAGAGCTGCCGCAAGCAGAGTTTTTAGCACCGCCTGGCTATGAGTCTATTTACAAAACCAATGCATACACGCGGCATGGTGAACATGGCAATGCATTGCTGTCTCGCTGGCCCGTCATGTCGCATCGCCATGTCGATATCTCAGACCACCGGTTTGAGCAGCGCGGTCTTTTGCATGTCGAAATTCAAGTGGGAGAGGTCCGGCCTAAGTCTGAGCTAACGCCGCTATTGGAAGACCCCTTGCCTCTCAAGGTGCATGTGATTGTGGTTCACCTGGGCCTGATTCCTGCCAGCAGAGTGCGCCAAATCGAGCAGTTGCAACACTACATTGAGCGAGAGGTTCCAAGCGATGCGCCCTTGTTGGTGGCAGGAGATTTCAATGACTGGGGAACACGCATTACCAACATGATGCGTGACCATCATTTGAGAGAGTACGAAGGTGCTAAACATGCCACGTACCCCTCTAGATTGCCTATCGTCCAACTGGACCATGTCTATGCCAAGGGCTTAATTCCTGTGAGTCAAATGGTGCCTCACGGTAAAATTTGGCGACGCATGTCAGATCACTTGCCATTGGTCGCACAGTTTGATTTATGAAAAGTCATCCCCTTCTTCGCGATGGTCACCAAATTAAACTGCTGAAAGGCAGCGCTGAGTTCTTTCCGGAATTAATTCGCGCATTGGAAGCGGCTCGATCGCACGTTCAGTTAGAAACCTATATCTTTGATTTTCATGGCGATGGTGCACAAGTGGCCGCAGCGCTAGAACGGGCGGGCCGCAGGGGTGTCCGTGTGTGGGTCGTGGTTGATGGTGTGGGCACACCCAAACTCAGTGAAGACTGGCGAGTTAGATTTGACGCGGCGGGTGTTGAGTGGCGAGTTTATTCCCCGTTGGGCGCACTGGGTTTGCTCATTCCCAGTCGGTGGCGCAGGTTGCACCGCAAGCTGTGTGTGATTGATGGCCATTTGGCATTTTGTGGCGGAATCAACATCTTGGATGACTTGTACGATCCAAAGTATGGCGCCTTAAAGTCACCCCGCTTAGATTACGCGGTATGCGCCAAAGGTGCTTTGGTACAACAGGTTCAAGAGGCTGCGACTCAATTGTGGTGGCGCATGCAAGCGGTGCGCAATGTACGGCAACAAAATTTCCCAGAGGCTTACAGCGCATTCATTGCTGCAGGCATGAACCTGCCTTGGATTCACGATGCGCAGCTCGCACAGGGTGACACTTGGATGGCGCGTGCAGGCTTGCTCTTGCGTGACAATTTACTCAATCGGGGACAAATTGAAAAAGCATATCGAAGAGCCATTGGTTTGGCGCGTCATGAAATCGTGATTGCGAACGCTTATTTTTTGCCAGGTCGAAAATTGCGGCAAGCACTGATTCATGCCGCTCAACGAGGTGTGCGTGTCAGATTGCTGTTGCAAGGGCGTTATGAATACTTCATGCAATACCATGCGGCGCGACCTGTTTACCGGCAGCTCTTGCAAGAGGGGGTTGAAATTTACGAATACGCCGAAAGCTTTCTGCATGCCAAGGTGGCTGTGATTGATGCCAGCCATGAAAGACCATGGGCCACCGTTGGGTCTTCCAACTTAGACCCCTTCAGTTTGCTTTTGGCCAGAGAGGCCAATGTGGTGGTGGCCGATGCTTTCTTTGCAAAACGCTTGCAGGAGGGCTTAGAACAGGCCATGACCTTCGAAAGCCATCGAATCATGCCCCAAACGCTGCTTGAACGCTCTCAATTTCAAAGAGGCATGGACTGGGTTGCGTTTGGTTTAATGCGGTTTGCAATTTGGCTGACCGGTCATCGGTATTGATCAGAGGGTGTGCTGTTTTGGCACATGCCCGTACGCGGTAAAGTGGCTTCAATCACTGGTAGGATCTAACTTTGATCTTTCTTCATCAGATGCTTATGAATGCTCCCGCTAACTTGCCCTCTGAGGACATCGGAACGCCCGTCTCCGTAAAGATTCGCGAGCGTGTCCTAGCAGCCCGCAAACGTTTTCATGCCAACGACAACATTTCTGAATTTATTCAGCCTGGCGAGCTAGACCACCTGCTCGACGAAGTGGCCGAAAAAATGCAAACCGTTTTGGACAGCATGGTGATCGATACTGAAAACGATCACAACACCCAGAACACTGCACGGCGTGTGGCCAAAATGTATTTGAAAGAAGTCTTCAAAGGCCGCTATACCCAAAGCCCCGAAGTCAC
>CAIODE010000061.1 GCA_903856875.1 uncultured Burkholderiales bacterium | reverse complement strand
CAAGCACAAAGCTGAAATTGAAGGTGAGGTTCAGGCTCCCAGCACCAACCTGAACGAGAAAATGCACAAGCGTGCTCTTGAATGGCTGGAAAAGCTGGGGCCCAAAGCCTGTCTTCTTTCTTGGCTGCCCGGCGTTGGAGACCCCCTCTGCGCCGTGGCAGGTTGGCTCAAGATGCCACTCCTGCCTTGCGCCATTTACATGGCCATTGGTAAATTTTTGCGCTATGTGGTCATGACTTCATTGCTGCTCTGGGTTTTTTAAATCACCCTGCCACTGAGGCATCCAATTTCAGTCAAGTCTTCTTAGCGAATAACAAGCAAGCATGCAATGAAGGTTAAAAATCCAAGCAGTATTTTTCTAAATGAGTCTTCACTGAGGCGATGCCGTAGTTTTTGTCCAGTTGTTAAGCCTATGGCCATGGGCACCAGTGCCAAGACTGAATAGCCTAGGTCAATCACTTCCATACGGCCAAAGCTGTACATGGCCAAATACAAAGGCCAGGCCGCATTCAAATAAATCACGCTGACTGCGCCTACAAACTCATCTCTTCGCATTTTCAAAGCCAGCATGTAACTGATCATGATGGGCCCCATCAAAGACGATACGCCGCCCAGCATGCCTGACAGCGTGCCCACCAAAGCACCCGTCCATCTTTCCTTGTCAGCAGGGATGGTGAAACTGGGCTTGAACATCATTGACACCACGGCCAAGATCACCGCAAATGCCACCAACATATTGAGTTGCTTGACGCTGAACGACAGCGTCCAGTGCACTGCAATGACGGTCATGATGGCTTGGGTGAGCATGAGGGGCCAGAATCTTTTGAAACTGGCCTTCCAACTCGCCTCCTGCCAAGCTTGCCAAATGTTGGACACCACAACAGGAACAGCCACCAAAGCGATGGCCTGAGTGCTGCCAATCATGAGCGACATGATGGGCACCGCAAACAAGGGCAGTCCCACACCCAAGGTACCCTTCACAATGCCGCCAAAAAGGATGGCAGTGGCGCAAGCGGCAATGATCAGCACCTCATCGGTGCTGAGTGAAAGTTCCATGAAAAGCTCGATTCGTTGAAAGCGTTAAATGTAGGCGTTAAATTTTGAAAGCTTCGAGCGATTCAGGTGCAAACAACTCTTGGGGGCTGAGTTTGCGAAGCGACAAGCCCTGCTCTTGGTGATAGCGGGTGAAGGTTTCAAGAACGTCCACGTTCTTCTCGAGGCCATAGGACCACCAGTCATTGCCAAACTCTTTGCGCGCATCTTCCACATGGGCCGTGAGCCAAGGCAACATGGCTTTCAAGGCCGCAGTTTCATAGAGGTCTTCATAGGTTTTGCGCTGCGCTTCAATGAAGGCCTTGGTCAGCGACTGGGCAATCCAGCGGTTGGCTTCATAGACCTCGCGGCGAATCACAACGGTGTGCATGATGGGGAAAATTTTGGTTTGGCGATAGTAAGCGCGCTCAATGTCGACATAATTTTCAAACAAGCGCTTCACTTTGCCGTCCCCTTTTAAGAACGAAGAAGGCATGCGTGCGGTGTACAGCGCATCTAGCTCGCCGTCGTGCAGCATTTGCGACAAGGTTTGGTGCGGCTCTATGGGATGAACTTGAATGTTGGGCGGCACATTAAGTTTTTGCTTTTCAATGCGGCCGGTTTCTTCTTCGCCGCCAAACAAATAAGGCTGAGCATCGACAGGCACGCCATAGTGGTCTTGCAAAATACCGCGAATCCAAACCGGCGCAGTCATTTGGTATTCAGGGCTGGCAATGCGTTTGCCAATCAAATCTTT
>CAIODE010000060.1 GCA_903856875.1 uncultured Burkholderiales bacterium | reverse complement strand
GCCATGAACCAACTCGACGCGCTCAAATCACACACCACCGTTGTGGCAGACACTGGTGATTTCAAACAATTGGCCCAGTTCCAACCGCAAGACGCGACGACCAACCCGTCACTTATCTTGAAGGCTGTTCAAAAACCCGAGTACGCGCCTTTGCTTTCTGAGTCAGTTGCTGCGCACAAAGGTCAGCCTTTGGATGTGGTGATGGACCATTTGCTGGTGCGCTTTGGCTGTGAAATTTTGAAGACCATTCCGGGCCGTGTCTCCACCGAAGTCGACGCGCGTTTGAGTTTTGACACCGCAGGAACGTTGGCGCGAGCACGACGTTTGATGAGCTTGTATGAAGCGCAAGGTATTTCTCGCCCACGTGTGCTGATCAAAATTGCAGCCACTTGGGAAGGCATTCAAGCAGCTGCTGAATTAGAGCGCGAAGGCATTCACACCAACCTCACCTTGTTGTTCTCGTTTGCACAAGCCGTCGCTTGTGGCCAAGCCAAAGTGCAATTGATATCGCCTTTTGTAGGCCGAATTTATGACTGGTATAAAAAGTCGGCTGGGACTGCTTGGGATGAGGCTTTGAATGCAGGCGTCAACGACCCCGGCGTGAAGTCTGTGCGCGCTATTTACAACTACTACAAAAGAAATGACATTGCTACCGAGGTGATGGGCGCGAGCTTTCGCAATGTGGGTCAAATTGTGGCCTTGGCTGGTTGTGATTTGCTCACCATCAGCCCGGATTTGTTGGCGCTGCTTTCTGCCAATGAAACTGGGTTGACCGCTTCGCTTGACGCACAAGCCGCCAAGGGCATGGACTTGCCTTTGATTGAATACAGCGAAGCAGGTTTTCGCTTTGCGCTAAACGAAGACGCCATGGCCACTGAAAAGTTGGCTGAAGGCATTCGTGCTTTCTGTGTCGATGCCATCAAGTTAGAAGGCTTGATGTTGGCGGCGCAAAACGCTTCATGAGTAGCAAGAAGAAATTGGGCACAAGGGGCAAACATGCGAGCTGATCAAACTGCGGCTTGGAGAAACTTGGCCGAACATGCCAAGACGTTTTCCAGCTTTGATTTGCGCACTGAATTTGCGCGCGATGCGGGCCGCGCTGCGCATTTCAGCCAAGATGCACCCGGTGTGTTTGCAGACTTGTCGAAGAACCTTTGGAATGCCGAGATTGAAGCGCAACTGTTGGCCTTGGTACAGCAAACGGGTGTGTTGGAGCACCGCAATCGCATGTTTCAAGGCGAAGCCATCAACGCCTCAGAAAATAGAGCTGTGATGCATTGGTTGTTGCGTCAACCAGCACAAGGTGCTGCTTCAGATGCTTTGCCATCTGCTGTGAAGGCTTCTTTGAAAGAAGTGCACGATACCTTGAATGCCATGCTGGCATTTGCCGAAAAAATTCGTGCTGACAAGCACATTACCGATGTTGTGAACATCGGCATTGGTGGCTCTGATCTTGGTCCACAGATGGCTGTGATGGCCTTGCAGTCATTTGCGTTGAAGGGCAAGCGTTTTCATTTTGTGTCCAATGTAGATGGACATGAACTCGATGCTTTTTTACAAGGGTTGAAGGCCGACAACACTCTGTTTTTAGTGGCTTCCAAAACATTCACTACTATAGAAACCATGACCAACGCCTTGTCAGCCAAACGTTGGTTCGAAGCGCAAGGCGGCAAGAATATTTCGCATCACTTTGCAGCACTCACCAGCAACGTGGAAGCTGCTGGCAAGTTTGGCATTCAAACCTGCTTTGGTTTTTGGGATTGGGTGGGCGGCAGATATTCCTTGTGGTCGGCCATTGGTTTGCCGTTGGCCATTGCCATTGGGGCTGATAAATTTCGTGAATTTTTGGCGGGTGCGCATGCCATGGATCAGCACTTTCAGCATGCACAAGCTGCGCAGAATTTGCCTGTGCGCTTAGGTCTGCTTGATGTTTGGTACCGCAACTTTTTGCACTTCACCAGTCGCTGCATAGCGCCGTATCACAGCGCCTTGAAACGCTATGCGCCTTACTTGCAGCAGCTTGAAATGGAAAGCAATGGCAAGCAGGTGGACCCAGCGGGCCATGCTTTGCCATATGGCACTTCGCCCGTGTTGTGGGGCGAGCCAGGCACAAATGGTCAGCATGCATTTTTCCAAATGCTGCACCAAGGAACTGATGTGGTGCCCCTTGAATTTGTGGCCGTGAAAAACGCCACGCATGCATTGCCCGATCACCAAACTTTGTTGTTGTCTAATGCGCTGGCGCAGGCCCAAGCTTTGATGATGGGCCAGCCAGATAAAGCGGGCCATCAAAACTTTGCAGGCAACCGGCCTAGTACTTTTATACTGCTTGAAGATTTATCGCCCTTCAATTTGGGCGCTTTGATTGCCTTGCAAGAACACCGTGTCTTTGTCAGCGGTGCGGTGTGGGGCATCAACAGTTTTGACCAATGGGGCGTGGAGCTTGGCAAAGTATTGGCCAAAGACATTCATGCTCGAATGTTGACCGGTGAAGATTCAGGCCTTGATGCTTCTACAGCGCAATTGTTGAAGCGTCTTAAAACGAATTGATTTCGTCAGTGCTTGTGGCTGCTGTGGTCGTGCGCATTAGAAGCGTTTGTTGCAGGGGCAGTTTTGATGGCGCCTGTGCTTTCTTGAACGCTTAACTGTCCTTTCATGCCGGCTTCAAAATGTCCAGGTACCAAACACGCCATTTGCAGGGTTTGGGTTTTGTCGAAACGAATGACCCATTCCTTGGTGTCACCAGGCTGAACGCTCAAGGCTAGAACATCAGGGGTGGCGCCGTGGTCGTGAGAATCAGTGTGTCCAGATTTCGCCTTGGCGGCCAGCTTCATTTCTCCCGCATGAACTTTGAGAGAGTCTTCAGAACCCAAAACCATTTCGTGAGGCAATTTGCCACTGTTGTGAATGACAAATTTAATGGTTTCACCGGCATTGACTGTCAATTGATCGGGTGAAAAACGCATTGTGTCGTTCATGTCAATAGGGATGCTGCGAGACACAGTCAGCGCAGTGGGTGGTTTGTCTTCGCCATGTCCATGACCGCCCGCTGCCCACTCTGGGTGCTTCTCAAAGGCTTGATAGGCTGTCCAACTGCTGGCGCTGACCACAATGCCCAGTCCTATCGCGTAAACCATCAAGGCGCGATGCACTCGCATTTGCAAGCTAAAGAGCAGCGCAAAAACAGAAACAGCAAAGCCCAAAGGCACCACCCAAGCACTGCGCACAGGGGAGTCGGGGAAATGCTGCAAGCCACCGGTAAAAAATCCCAAGCCAACGGACAGCAAAGTGCCAACCCAAAGCGATTCAAACAAACTTGTTTTGTTATCTTGACTTCGATGCTCCATCCAAGCACCCACCACAAACAACACAATGCCGACGGCTGCGGTCCAAAGCGAACGTTCACCGCTGAAGAAGCCGTGATTGACGGCGCCAGAAATAAAGCTGATGCCCGAATACTTGAGCAGCATGGCGCTGTGTTGAACTTGAAACGATGCAGTCATGGTGCCTTGTGAAATTGTGAGCAAGTCAATTGAATTGAATGGCCTTGATCTTAGAGGACTTGTATTCAATTTGCGCAGGCAAAAAAAAACCCCGCAATTCCTTGCGGGGTTTCTTGAGCGAAGTCAAAAGTCTTTGCAGACCTTTGAAGCAGCGGGCAATTACATGCCCATGCCGCCCATACCACCCATGCCGCCCATGTCAGGCATGCCACCGCCGCCGGACTCATCTTTAGGTGACTCTGAAACCAT
>CAIODE010000059.1 GCA_903856875.1 uncultured Burkholderiales bacterium | reverse complement strand
CTTTTCTAGAAGACCTTTAAGTTAAGTTAAGTTAAGTTAATTTAACTGGAGGGTCATTTCAATGTGATCAATGCCTGCGTCTTGAAAGACCTCACCATGGGCTTTGAAGCCTAGCTTGCGGTAAAAATTTTCAGCGCTGCACTGAGCATGCAAGATGACTTTGTGGTCGCCTCTTTGACGCGCAAGGTCAATGAAAGCTTCAACAAGCATTCGACCCAAATTGCCGCCGCGCAGTGGCTTTGAAACAGCCATTCGGCCAATTTGAGCGACATGAGTTTGAGGCTGTAGCAAGCGTCCTGTTGCTACGCCTTGACCAAGTTTGTTGAGTATCACGGCATGCAAAGCTTGATCGTCGAGTTCGTCCAACTCAAGTTCGGCCGGAACTTCTTGTTCTTCAACAAAAACTTCGTGTCGCAAAGCTGCGGCCATGGCTTTCATCTCAGCCCAAGAGCCCGTCTTCAGTTCAACCACAGACTGTCCAGCTTCATAAATGAGCAAGATATGTCGCAGGGCTTCTGGAATAGGTTGAGAGGTTTGTGTTTTGGGGTCAGCAAAAACGTAAATCAACTCGCCACTGACCAACAACTTATCACCTCGAAAAATGCCAGCTTCAAACACCATGGACGAGTTGCCCACCCTGCTGCATTTCATGCCGATGCTCAGATCGTCGTCCATGACGGCAGACGCATGGTATTCAAGCGTAGCCTTTTTCACATACAGCTCACCGCCCAGCAACTGAAAAGCCGTTTCGTAAGGCAGTGCGATGCGGCCCCAATAGGTCGTCACTGCGGTGTCAATGTAGGCTAAATAATGTCCATTGAAGACAATTTTTTGCATGTCGATTTCGGCCCAGCGTACACGCAGTCGGTGGAAAAATCGGAAGTCACTTCTTTTCATATTTAGTCTGTCTTTCTCACAAAGGTGAACTACAAATTCAAGTGTTGGTGCTGAAGGCTCGTTTCAATGCGTGGCCAGCATCTTCATGTGCGCGGCGAGCTTCAGGAATGACTCGCCCCATGTTGACAAAGCCATGGACCACACCACGGTAAATCTCAAGGTCAACTGCTACACCTGCTGCACGAAGCAAGTCTGCATAAGCAACGCCTTCATCGACCAAGGGATCACATTCTGCCAAACCTATCCAAGCAGGCGCCAGATCGTCATGCCGCTCCGCCAACATGGGCGCAAAGCGCCAATCATCGCGGTCTTTGGAATCGATGTAATGGTCAAAAAACCAGTCAACTGTGGCCTTGTCGAGCATAAAGCCTGACTCGTAAGTTTGATGTGATGCGCTTTCTTGGCGCGCGGCGGTGCCTGGGTAAATCAATAACTGCAGCGCAAGCGGCAAGCCAACATCGCGCGCTTGGAGAGCACACACTGCTGCCAAAGTTCCGCCTGCACTGTCTCCGCCCACTGCCAAAGCATTGGCACTCAAGCCTAAAGAACGGGCCGATTGAGCGACCCAATTCAGCGCATCCCAAGCATCGTTGGTGGCTATGGGAAATCGATGTTCAGGTGCCAAGCGATAGTTCACTGATATCACCGCACAGTGTCCATTGCGTGCCAATTCTCTGCACAAGACGTTGTGAGTTTGAATGCTGCCAATGGTAAAACCGCCGCCATGAAAATAAACCAAGGTCGGCAAAGCTTGAGTACTTGATCTCAAGCTAGGCGCAAAAAGTGTGGCCTGGATTCGGTGTCCGTCTCGCATGGGTATTTGCAAGTCTTCGACGCGCG
>CAIODE010000058.1 GCA_903856875.1 uncultured Burkholderiales bacterium | reverse complement strand
TCAAGCCCAATTCGCCAAATTCTCTTTTTGCAAAGCTTTGCGACGCTCTAGGTGATCGGGCAAGATATCAGCCACCACTTTCCAAAACGCTGGGCTGTGGTTCATTTCATGCAAATGTGCCAGTTCGTGCACCACCACATAGTCAATGGCCTCGGGCTTTAAATGAATGAGTCGCCAGTTCAAACGAATGGCGCCATCCACACGTGCACTGCCCCATCGCGATCCGGCATTCGACAAACTCAAACGACGCCACTGAACGTTCATCAAGGGCGCAAAGTGATTGAGTCGCTGTTCAAACAAGTTCTTGGCTTCGCGCATTAACCACGCTTGCACCGCATCTCTAATTTGCGAAGCTTCAACGCTGTGCGGCAAGGCCAAGAGCAATTGGCGTTGATCGTTTAGTTCGCTGCGGCCATTTTGAGGGCTCAAGAGCAAATGAATGGGCGCGCCCAAATAATCAAGACTGGCACCTTCACGCCATTCAATTTGCCGAATGTTTTTTTGCCGCTCTTGCATTTCAGCCCATTTGCGCAGCACCCACTCAGCGCGCTCTTGCAGGCCCAACTCGACTTCTTTCAAGGTGACCCATTTGGGCGCGCGCACTTCAAGCCCATCAGGCCCTACCAAAAATCCAATCGAGCGACGGCGTACGCGCTGGAACAAATAGGCCACGCGCATGCCTTCTAAAACTGTTTCGCGATTGGCACGCGGATGCGCAATTGAAATGTCGTCAGGCAACGAGATTGGGGCGCTTGGGCGCACCGTCGTTTTGGATGACCCAGGCTTTGGCGCGATGGGTGACGCCGGCGGCGCACGCTCCTGTGGCGGACTTAGAAAATCAAGAACAAGTTGCAGCGGATTGCGCATTGTTGAACTTCTAAATCAAGCGTCTGTATAAGCCTCAGGATCTAGGCGGCGCATTTCCGACTCAATCCAATTTTCCACCTCTTGCATCAACTCTTCAGGTTGACGGCCTTCGCTGGAAATAGCTTTGCCAATGGAGATGTCCACAATGCCCGGCTTCTTAACGAAGGCCTTGGTAGGCCAACACTTGGCAGAAGTCACTGCAATAGGAACAACGGGCACACCGGCTTCAATGGCCAAGCGCGTGCCGCCTGTTTTGTAAACACCTTTTTGGCCGCGGGGAATGCGCGTGCCTTCTGGAAACATAATCACCCAGACACCCTGATCCATCAAACGTTTGCCCTGCGTGACCACCTTGGTGAAGGCTTGTGCCCGCTGGCTTCTGTCTATGTGAATCATGTCCATGCGCCCCATGGCCCAACCAAAAAACGGCACACTGAGCAATTCTTTTTTGAACACATAGGCCAAGGGGTGCGGCATGATGGCCGGCATTAAAAATGTTTCCCACGTGGACTGATGCTTGACCAACAAGACCACAGGGTCTTTTTCACCCAGGGGCAAATTTTCCATGCCTGTGATGCGGTTCTCAATGCCCAAAATGAAGGTGCCACTGTTAATGGCATGGCGCAGCCAAGCAGCGCACCACCAATACAAACGGCTGCTGCTGATGAACATGGAAGCAAACACCACCACCAAGGCCCAAGGGATGACCGTGACGGTCATCCACAGCATGTGAATGAGTGAACGGATGAAGTTCATGCCACAGGTTCCAAGGATTTTTTCAAGAGCACATCGACAAAGGCATTGAGGTCGAGGTGCATGTGTGTGCCAACTGGAAACCCAGGGGGCAGAGCTTGCCCACACAAGGCTTCAGACTTGCCCGTTAACACCAAATGCGGCACGCAGCCAGCGGCCACTGCGGCCTGCATGTCATTCAAGGTATCGCCCACAAACGAGACGCCCTGTATTTCCATGCCAAATCGCTCTGCAATTTGTTCAATCAAACCCGGCATGGGTTTGCGGCATGCACAACCGTCGGTGGGCGCATGCGGGCAATAAAAAATAGCATCCACTCGCCCACCCACTGCAGCCAGCTGTTTCAGCATGCGCTTGTGAATGGCATTCAAGGCCGCCACATCCATCAAGCCACGGCCTAGGCCCGATTGGTTGGTGGCAATGACCACGTGGTAGCCGGCATGGTTCAAGCGGCTGATGGCTTCCAAGGCGCCTGGCAATGCACGCCATTCTTCAGGACTCTTGATGTACTCATCACTGTCGTGATTGATGGTGCCATCGCGATCGAGAATAACAATTTTCATGATGCCAAACGCGACAAATCGGCCACACGGTTCATGGCCACATGCAAACACTTGAGCAAGCCTTGGCGGTTCAAGCGCACGTCCATTTCTTCGGCGTTCACCATGACGTCGTCAAAGAAAGCATCGACAGGAGAGCGCAGTGCGGCCAAGGTTTGCAATGAGCCAGTGTAGTCACCCGCTTTGAACAAGGCTTCTGATTCGGGCAGCAAGCGCTGCATGGCGTGATGCAAATCTTGTTCGGCGGTTTGTTTCAGCAAGGCAGGATTGACATGCGCATCCACTTCATCGGCTTTCTTCAATATATTGCCGATGCGTTTGTTGGCAGCCGCCAGTGCCGGACTTTCGGGCAACGCGGCAAATGCGCGCACTGCCGCCAGCAATTTGGGAACTTGACCCAAGCGTGCAGGATGCAGTGCCAACACCGCATCAACTTCTTGCGCACTAAAGCCCTGCTCGCGCAATGAGCCTGCCAAGCGGTCAAACAAAAAGCTGCTTAAAGCTTCTGAGGGGTCGGTAATTTTGTCGCCAAACACAGGCACAGACAGCGCCAGCAACTGACGCCAGTCGAGCGCCAAATCTTTGTCCATGAGCATGCGAATGATGCCCAATGCATGACGGCGCAAAGCAAAAGGGTCTTTGTCGCCACTGGGCAAATTGCCAATGCCAAACATGCCCACCAAGGTTTCAAGTTTGTCGGCCAATGCCACCACCAAGCCCACGTTGTTGCGCGGCAATTCATCGCCCGCAAAGCGCGGACGGTAGTGGTCTTCAATGGCGTCGGCTATGTCATGGCTCAAGCCATCGTGGCGCGCGTAGTAGCCGCCCATGATGCCTTGCAGCTCTGGAAACTCGCCCACCATGTCGGTGAGCAAATCGGTTTTGGCCAATTGCGCTGCGGTGTCTGCCGCTTGCGCGAGTGCATCGCCACCCAAGGCTTGGCCCAAAGCTTTGGCGATGCCGCACACACGTGCCATGCGCTCGCCTTGCGAGCCCAGCTTGTTGTGATAGACCACTTTGTTCAAACCTTCAACGCGCGACGCCAAAGTTTTCTTGCGGTCTTGGTCGAAGAAGAATTTGGCATCGGCCAAACGGGGGCGCACCACACGTTCGTTGCCACCAATGACCGCACTGGCGTCCGACGGCGAAATGTTGCTGACAACCAAAAACTGATGCGTGAGTTTGCCTTCAGCCGTGAGCAGTGGGAAATACTTTTGATTGGCCTTCATGGTCAAAATCAAACATTCCTGCGGGACTTCCAAAAACTCTTTTTCAAATTCGCAAATGAGCACATTGGGGCGCTCGACCAAAGCTGTGACTTCATCGAGCAAGGCCTCGTCTTCAATGGCTTTGGCGCCACCGCCCACTTTGGCTGCTGAGGCATGG
>CAIODE010000057.1 GCA_903856875.1 uncultured Burkholderiales bacterium | reverse complement strand
ACCGATATTTTGATGATCATGATGACGGCGGTCATTTTGTTCTCCATCAACCCCACCTTGGCCTTGGTCACACTTTTGCCCTTGCCCTTTATTGGCTGGTTGATTCATGTGGTGCGTGAAAGATTGCGCACAGGTTTCGAGAAAATTGACCGTGTTTGGTCTGAGGTCACCAACGTCTTGACTGACACCATTCCAGGCATTCGGGTGGTCAAGGCTTTTGCTCAAGAAGACCGTGAGGCACAGCGTTTCATGGATGCCAACAAACACAATTTGGCGGTCAATGATCGACTCAATCGCGTTTGGTCGCTGTTTTCTCCCACGGTGACCCTGATGACTGAGGTGGGTTTGTTGGTGGTGTGGGGTTTTGGAATTTGGCTTGTTTCTAAAGACCAAATCACGGTGGGCGTACTCACGGCATTTTTGGCTTACATCGGCCGCTTTTACACGCGCCTTGACGGCATGAGTCGCATTGTTTCCAGCACGCAAAAAGCAGCTTCCGGTGCCAAGCGAATTTTCGAAATCTTGGACCATGTTTCTAGCGTGCCTGAACCTGTCAACCCTGTTGCCTTGTCCAAAGTTGAAGGGCGCATCACTTTGACAGATGCCAGTTTCCGCTACGGCAATCGGACAGTCATCAAACATTTGAATTTGGACATCAAGCCAGGCGAGATGATTGGTTTGGTGGGGCACAGCGGCTCGGGAAAAAGTACCTTGGTCAACTTGATGTGCCGTTTTTATGATTTGTCTGAAGGCAGCATTGCGTTGGATGGCGTCGACATCAAGCAGATCAAGGTGGCCGATTACCGCCGTCACATTGGTCTGGTATTGCAAGAGCCATTTTTGTTCTTTGGCACCATCGCTGACAACATTGCCTATGGCATGCCAGATGCTACAAGGGAGCAAATCGTGGCAGCTGCCAGAGCGGCACATGCTCATGAATTTATTTTGCGCATGCCCCAAGGCTATGACTCATTGGTGGGTGAGCGTGGACAGGGCTTGTCAGGCGGTGAGAGGCAGCGAATTTCCATTGCCCGCGCATTGCTCATTAACCCGCGGATTTTGATTTTGGACGAAGCAACTTCAGCCGTGGACACTGAAACAGAAAAAGAAATTCAAAATGCATTGGACAATTTGGTCCGCGGTAGAACCACCATTGCCATTGCCCACCGCTTGTCTACCTTGCGCAAAGCAGATCGCTTGGTGGTCATGGACAAAGGGCTGATTGTGGAGGAAGGCACTCACGATGTGCTGATTGAAAGACAAGGTGCCTATTGGCGCTTGTACGAAGCACAACAAAGGCAGGCTGAGTCAGAAGGCGCTGTTTTGAGAGAGTCGACCACCTCATGAACACACCATCCATGAATATTCAATTCGAACAAGGCCCCTCTGGCAGGTGGTGTTACGTCAGTGCAGAAGGTGAGCAGCACGACCACGTCATGGCTGTGAGGTCCTTTCCCGTTGCGGCACCTGAAGAGGGTATTGCCTTGGTGGATGTTGATGGCAAGGAGTTGCTATGGATTCCTCATTTGAATCTGCTGGCAGAACCCGTGCGTACCCAAATTGTGAAAGCCATCAATCAGCGTGAGTTCATGCCGCAAATATTGAAGTTATTTGGCGTCAGTGGTTTTGTGACACCCAGCACCTGGGACATTGAGACCGATCGCGGTCGAACCAGTTTGTTGCTGAAAGGCGAAGAAGACATTCGCCGCTT
>CAIODE010000056.1 GCA_903856875.1 uncultured Burkholderiales bacterium | reverse complement strand
GCCGGTGTATACGTTATGCCAGGGGACTTGGTTGTGGGGGATGTTGATGGCTTGGTTGTTGTTCCTCGAAGCGTCGAAGAAAAAGTTTTAGAAATTGCTTTTAAAAAAGTGTCAGGCGAATCTAATACGCTGAAAGACTTACAACGTGGCGATAAATTAGCTGACGTATTTGCACGATATGGAATCCTTTAATTCACACAGGAGCCAATGATTCTTTTAAATTGATTTTTGATTGACTCGCTTAGAAAGTTCTTCAGCTGATTCCTTACGTTCACTGTATCGATCGACTAGGTATGGCGCGATATCTCGAGTCAGAAGCGTGAACTTCACCAATTCCTCCATCACATCAACCACCCTGTCGTAATAGGCTGATGGCTTCATACGGCCATTCTCCTCAAACTCTAGGAATGCTTTAGCAATAGAGCTTTGATTTGGGATCGTGAGCATCCGCATCCACCGTCCAAGGATTCGCATTTGGTTCACGGCATTGAAGGATTGAGAACCTCCGCAAACTTCCATCACAGCTAAGGTTTTTCCTTGCGTAGGACGAACAGCGCCTAAGGATAAAGGGATCCAGTCAATCTGACTTTTCATAATGCCTGTCATAGCACCATGACGTTCTGGGGAACACCAAACCATGCCCTCAGACCAAGCTGCCAAGTCACGCAACTCTTTGACTTTTGGATGCGTATCTGGCGCAGCATCGGGTTGAGGTAGATCTAAGGGATCAAACACCCTCACCTCTGCACCCATAGCTTCAAGCAACTTGGCAGATTCAAGAGTCAATAGCTTGCTGTAAGAACGCTCACGCAAAGAACCATACAACATCAATATTCTTGGCGGATGCGTTGACAACTGGTTCGGTGATAACAAGGACTGCTGAGGGACCTTGAAGCAACTCTTATCAAGGTTAGGCATTTGATCAGAAAACTTAGACACGCAAGCACTTTTCATTGATCAAAATGGGATGAGGCATCATGAAGTCCAACAGTTCTTGGATTGTGAAAAATTTTGACCATATCAATTCTTAGTGGCCGTGTGGGTGGTCAGACTTTAATAAAGAATGAAGCAGCATTCCGAGGAATCCGCCAACAATCTGAGCGACAACAAAGGCAGGTACATCCGAGGGTGAAATGCCTGCAAATGTATTGGAGAACATGCGACCGAATGCAGCTGCTGGATTTGCAAAAGACGTGCTTGCAGTGAACCAGTATGCTGCACCGATGTAGCAAGCGACTATGGAAGATGCTTTTCCTTCAGGTGAACGCAAGATAACAAAAAGTAAGCCTCCGGTAGCTACTGCTTCAGCAAACCACTGTGCCGGACCCGTTCTCACTTTGGTAGACCATTGCCATATTTCAAGGTCAAACATTGCATGTGCAATCCAAGCACCTAATGCTGCGCCAATGAGTTGTGCAAGGACATAGCCAATCAAATGATGCCTTGCCAAGTCTTTGCGAAACGCCATGACCATCGAAACAACTGGATTGAAGTGAGCGCCACTGATTGGCCCGAGTGTTTCAATCAATGCATAAAGAGCAAAGACAGTGGCGAGCGTGTTTGCAAGAAGAGCGACAGCTACGTTCCCACCTGCCAATTGCTCAGCCATGATGCCTGAGCCGATCACCGCACACAACAATGCCGCTGTGCCAACTAGCTCAGACAAATATCGTCTCCAGTGAATCATTTATTTGCCAAGTCTCGTGCTGTGTTTTCCAAAGCCATCTTGTTGAGGCTTTTTAACGGTAGGCTAGTAAAGATGTCGAGACGTCTTTTAATTTGATGCAGGGTTTGCTTGAAAGCCTCTAGTTTTTGCTCATTAGTTCCAACAGTCTCAGATGGATCTGGATATCCCCAGTGAGCTGTAGCTGGCTGACCTGGCCAATAAGGGCAAACTTCGCCTGCTGCGTTGTCGCAAACCGTGATCACTAAATCCATGTGGGGCGCATCAGGTGTAGCAAAAACATCCCAACTTTTGCTGGACAAACCTTCGGTTGAGATGCTTGCCTTCTCCAAAGTAGCAAGGGCCATAGGATTGGGTTTTTGATTGTCCTTAGGGCTGCTGCCAGCTGAAAAGGCTTTGAACTTGCCTTGCCCCATATGGTTTAGTAATGCCTCAGCCAAAATACTGCGAGCTGAGTTGTGTGTACAAAGAAAAAGTACGTTCAATGGTTTTGCTTCAGTCAATTTGGATACCTTCGAGTTAACAAGTCTTACAAATATCCTCAGGGCTGACCTCGCAGGGCTCCCCTTGGCAACAGTTCTGGGAAAGATAAGTCAGCACAGCATTCATACGGTCATACTGAGCTCGATAAATCAGGTTACGACCACTGCGCTCCTGAGATATCAAGTCAGCATTCATTAACTCTTTCAAATGAAAAGAAAGAGTGTTTGCAGGCATGCCCAATGCTTCAGCCAATAGCGCTGGTGTGAGACCTTCATTGCCCTTCACAACCAGTGCGCGAAAAATCTGGAGTCGATTGGGCTGAGCCAAGGCTGCAAGTGCTTTGATAACGTATTTATCTTCCATAATTCAACTGTAATAGAAATATATGACAATT
>CAIODE010000055.1 GCA_903856875.1 uncultured Burkholderiales bacterium | reverse complement strand
TTCTGACTGCCGTAAATCGAGCGCCAAGGAGCGCTTGTTCCGAGATTGAACTTGCCACCAAACCGAAGTGCCGTTTTTGATCAGACGCCATTGCCTCAAGGGGTCACCAACACCGGGCGGTTCAATTTTGATGACATCCGCACCAAAATCGGCCAGTGTTTTGGCAGCAAAAGGGCCAGCGATGAGTTGACCCAACTCCACCACCTTCAGACCGGCCAATGCCCCAAGGGAATGTTTAAATTCAGTCGCCACTTAATTCGGTTCTTCAATCAATGGGATAGAGACCAAGGGGTCCTTGTTCTCTGAAGCCTCTGTTGCATGCGTACCCAGCGCCACAGCCCTGAAAATTTCTCGCAGCATTTTCTTTTCGGGCAGCGTTAAGGCACGCGTTAAACGATGACGCATTCGCAGCAACAGTTGACGATCAACTTCTTGCGGAATACCTCGGCTGATGTGCAAGGCATCACGCAATTCTTCTCGCTTATCCTCTGGCTCGTCATCCCACCAAGAAACAATGACTTCCGTGATGGATTCACGAACGACTTCAGGGTCTTCTTGCACCTGAGGTGCCACTTTGCTTGCCGAGCCCTGCAGCATTTCCGCAAGAGATTTGGATTGAACAACAATTCGCCGATCTGCTTGAGACAACAAGCGTCCCCAACCCGGATCCGATTGGTGCAATTGCTGCATGTTGCTGGCCGCATCATCTGCCAAGATGTGAACCTGCATGCCAGTGAGCTGTGCATCGTCAATGGCTGTTAAAAAACGTTCATCGTCAGTGGCCAGCAACACATGGTCGCAGGCTTTGCTTTCTGCAAGCCGACTTAAGTCTTGACCGATTGACTTCAGCAGTGAGATACCACCATCTGAATCGTGCGATAAAACTTTTCGGACAATTTGGCCATTGACATCCAAAGTTTCATTTTCTTCAGCGTACCAATAAATTCGTTTAATGCTTACATCCAAACCAGCATGATCCAAGGCACCGGTCAAGAATTGAGCCAAATCAAACCGATTCAGTGCATCTTGTTTGGGTCCGGTTTGGTTGTGTTGTGCAAGCCAAACTAAAAATCTGGCATCAATCAAAGCGATGCACGAGCCGCTCTGCTGATCGAGGGGTTGACGGTGTGCATCCTTGGACGCATGAGAGAAATAATCGCGTTTCATCGCAGCCTTTGAGGTTTTAAGATAATTTAACGAGGCACCCTTAAATTGGCGCTCCTCGACGTAGCGGGTCTGCGAACCCAGATTCTATTTTAACGACCCCGCGCTTCAAAGCTTGATAAATCTGGCTTTAAACTCAAGGATTATCGATTTCCATCTACCTAGATTCACATGTCCCACTACGATATTTACGCCATTGGCAACGCGCTGGTCGATTCAGAATACGAGGTCACAGACGCTCTTCTCCAATCGATGGGCGTTGACAAGCGTCACATGACCCTGATTGACACGCCGCGCCGCGCCCAATTGCTGCTTCACGTCAAGGCTTTGACGCCCCGCCAAACTGGCGGTGGCTCTGCAGGCAACACGGTTGTGGCCTTGGCCCAACTCGGTGGCAAGGCTTTTTATTCCTGCAAGGTTGCCCACGATGATTTGGGCGATTTTTACGTCAAGGACTTACAAGCTCGCGGCGTCGATACCAATCTCAATCACACACGCGCCCTGGACGGTCAAACAGGCAGTTGCATGGTTCTGGTCACCCCTGACGCCGAGCGCAGCATGTGCACTTTCTTGGGCGTATCCGCGGAGCTGGACGAAACCGCCCTGCTTCCTCAAGACATTGCAAAATCAAAAATTTATTACATGGAAGGCTATTTGGCCGCCTCGCCAACGGGCTTAAATGCCGCACTCCAAGGCAGAAAAATTGCAAAAGACGCCGGTGTTGCTTTAGCTCTTACGCTCAGCGATGTCAGCATGATTCAATTTTGCAAAGCAGGATTGGATGCCATGCTGGGTGATGGCGTCGACTATTTGTTCTGCAACCAAGAAGAAGCCCAAGTTTGGTGTGGCTCGGACGATTTGAATGTTGTGAAACAAAAATTGCAAACTTTAGCCAAAATGGTTTGCCTCACACGCGGACCCGATGGCTCCGAAATTATCACGGCCGAACATTCATGGCACATACCCGCAGACAAAGTCAAAGCCATTGACACCAATGGCGCAGGGGACATGTTTGCAGGTGCATTCTTGTATGCCATTTCACGCGGTTATTCGCCAGACAAAGCAGCCAATCTAGGCAACCATGCAGCTGCTGCCGTGGTCAGCCAACATGGCAATCGCTTAACGCTGGGGCAGCTGAGCACCATCAAAGCTTATGCGCTACCACCGCTTAAATAATCAGAAAGTTTCGGCCTGAGAAAGCGGTAAGGCAGCAGCATCTTTGGCTGCTAAAACAGGGACGGAAAACCCCTTGGGCAAAGGCCACTCTATGCCCAATGCAGGGTCGCTCCAAAGCAAGCTGCGTTCATGTTCTGGGTACCAATAATCGGTGGTCTTGTACAAAAATTCAGCTGTTTCGCTAAGGACCAAAAATCCATGTGCAAAGCCTGGAGGCACCCAGAGTTGAGTGGCTGTCTCTGCGCTCAAATGACACCCCGCCCATTGCCCAAAGCTAGCTGAATTCTTTCTCAAATCAACCGCGATGTCGAAAACTTCACCCTGAACCACTCGCACCAATTTACCTTGCGCATGCTGAATTTGATAGTGCAATCCGCGCAAAACACCCTGAGATGAAAGGCTGTGATTGTCTTGAACAAATTCGACCTTCAGCCCAGTTGCTGACTCAAAATCGCGGGCATTGTAACTTTCATAAAAGAAGCCACGTGCATCACCGAAAACTTTGGGTTGAAGGATCAATACCTCTGGCAGATTGGTTGGCGTAACGGTGTAGGGCATCAATGAGACTTCAGTAAATTCAGCAAATATTGACCATAGCTGTTTTTGGCCAAGGGCGCGGCCAGTTTTTCTAACTGCGCCGCATCAATCCACTTTTGGGCAAATGCAATTTCTTCTGGACAAGCCACCATGAGGCCTTGTCGCTTTTGCAAGGTGGCAATGAACCCTGCGGCCTCGAGCAAACTGTCATGCGTCCCTGTGTCGAGCCATGCATAGCCTCGGCCCATCATTTCCACATTCAACTGTTTCTGCTCTAAGTAACACCGATTCACGTCAGTGATTTCCAATTCACCCCGAGCAGAGGGTTTGATGTAGGCTGCGATATCGCACACCTGTTGGTCGTAAAAATACAGGCCTGTCACAGCGTAATTGCTTTTGGGCTGTTTGGGCTTTTCTTCAATGCTCAATGCACGCTGCTGATCGTCAAAAGCCACGACACCATAGCGCTCGGGGTCGTGCACGTGATAGGCAAAGACGCTGGCACCGGAGGTTTGCGCATCAGCCCTTTGCATGAGTTTCACCAAATCGTGGCCATAAACAATATTGTCCCCCAAGACCAACGCACTGGGGTGATTGCCCACAAATTCTTTGCCAATGATGAAAGCTTGCGCCAAACCATCAGGGGTGGGTTGCACCGCATACTGAATGTTCATTCCCCATTGACGGCCGTCACCCAACAACTCCGAAAAACGCGGTGTG
>CAIODE010000054.1 GCA_903856875.1 uncultured Burkholderiales bacterium | reverse complement strand
TTGGTGTTGGGCGCCACAGGCACCATTGGGCAAGCCGCCGTGAAATCTTTGCTGTGCGAAGGCCATGAGGTGGTGTGCTTCATTCGCGCCAAGGCAGGTGTCAACGGCAAGCTCACATTGCAAGATTGGCAAGCCAAATTACCTGGCGCCATTTTCCGCACAGGCGATGTGACCGATTTAAACTCGCTCACCCACGATGGTTTTGCAGGCGAGCACTTTGACACGATCATGTCTTGTCTGGCCTCACGCACCGGCAACCCCAAAGATGCTTGGGCCATTGACCACGCCGCACACATGTTGGCCTTGAATGTGGCGCAAGCCTCAGGTGTGAAACACTTTGTGTTGCTGTCGGCCATTTGCGTGCAAAAACCTTTGCTCACGTTTCAGCATGCCAAACTGGCTTTCGAAGACGCCTTGGTGAAATCGGGCATGCGCTATGCCATCGTCAGGCCCACCGCATTTTTCAAATCGCTGTGCGGTCAAATTGAACGGGTTCGCAAAGGC
Source organism: uncultured Burkholderiales bacterium (assembly GCA_903856875.1). Taxonomy (GTDB): domain Bacteria; phylum Pseudomonadota; class Gammaproteobacteria; order Burkholderiales; family Burkholderiaceae_C; genus Limnohabitans_A. The sequence continues at coordinate 2,224 of CAIODE010000054.1, read as the reverse complement.
AAGCCTTTTTTGTTGTTTGGCGATGGCCAACTGACGGCCTGCAAACCCATCAGCGACCCAGATCTGGGCAACTACTTGGCGCAATGTGTGATTGACCCTGCGCTACACAATCGAATTTTGCCCATTGGCGGCCCAGGCCCTGCCATCACACCCTTGCAGCAAGGGGAATACTTGTTTTCATTGTTAGGCAAACCGCCCAAGTACAGCCATGTACCGGTGAAAATGATGGATGTCATCATCGGCGTTTTGACTTTGTTGGGCCACCTCATTCCGCCTTTGGCCAACAAAGCAGAATTGGCCCGCATTGGGCGCTACTACGCCACCGAATCGATGCTGGTCTGGAATCAAGCCCAAGGCCGCTACGATGCCGACGCCACGCCTTCCACCGGCCAAGAAACCCTTTGGGACTGCTACCAAGCCTTGGTAAGCGGCAAAACGTCCTTAGAACGCGGCGATCACGCAGTTTTTTAAGTCTGCCAACGACAGACTTGGCTTCTTTAGCGATAATCGAGGGTTTTGTCTGACACCTCGATTTTGAACGCACCCAACGCACCCGCAAGTCTCACTGAACTGGAAGCTGCCAGGGAAAAGGTTCGCCTGTTAGAAGCTGCTTTGGCAGCGGCGCGACACGAGGCGGGCCTCATGACAGACGAAAACCCTGCAGATGGTGCCTATTTGGCCAGCGCCCTGCGCCAAACGCACATCAGCGTTCGAGGCGCCCGAACACACAACCTCAAAAACATCGACCTCGATATTCCGCGCAACCAACTGGTGGTGATCACTGGCCTGAGCGGCTCGGGCAAATCGAGCTTGGCCTTTGACACCTTGTATGCCGAGGGTCAACGTCGTTATGTGGAAAGCTTATCGGCTTACGCCCGCCAGTTTTTGCAACTGATGGACAAGCCCGACGTGGATTTGATTGAGGGCCTGTCGCCCGCCATCTCCATCGAACAAAAAGCTACCAGCCACAACCCGCGCTCCACGGTGGGTACCGTGACTGAAATTCACGACTACTTGCGTTTGTTGTTTGCGCGTGCAGGCACGCCTTATTGCCCCGACCACAACTTGGCGCTGCAAGCGAAAACCGTGAGTCAAATGGTTGACGCTGTTTTGGAGTTGCCCGAAGACACGCGACTCATGATCGTGGCGCCCATTGCGCGCGAACGCAAAGGCGAGTTTGAAAAAGTTTTTGAACAAATGCAGGCGCTGGGTTATGTGCGTTTTCGCATCAATGGCGAAACTTTTGAAGTGGAAAATTTACCCACACTCAAGAAAACCGAAAAACACGACATCGATGTGGTGGTCGATCGCCTCAAAATTCGCCACGAAGCAGAAGCGCCTGCGCGCGATGCGCTGCGCCAGCGCATTGCCGAAAGTTTTGAAGCAGCCTTAAGGCTGGCAGAACAGCGTGCTATCGCCGTTGAAATGGACACGGGCAAAGAACACATGTTCAACGCCAAATTTGCTTGTCCTGTGTGTCATTACTCGATTGCTGAACTTGAGCCGCGCTTGTTCTCCTTCAACTCGCCCATGGGCGCTTGCACCACCTGCGATGGTTTAGGTACCACCGAAGTGTTTGACATGGACCGCGTGGTGGCCTTTCCCAGTTTGAGTTTGGCCAGTGGGGCCATCAAGGGCTGGGACAGGCGCAATGGTTTTTACTTCAGCATGCTAGAGAGCTTGGCCAAACATTACGCGTTTGATGTGGAAGCAGCTTTCGAATCTCTGCCAGACGCAGTGCGGCACAGCATACTGTGGGGTTCGGGCGAAGAAGACATCAAGTTCAGTTACATCATGGAATCGGGCGCTTCCAAGGGCAAGAAGGTTTCCAAAAAGCACCCCTTCGAAGGCATCATTCCCAATCTCACACGGCGCTACAAAGAGACCGATTCCAGTGTGGTGCGCGAAGACTTGGCGCGCATGCGCAGTCACCATGCTTGCTCAGATTGCAATGGCACACGACTGCGCCGCGAAGCGCGCCATGTGCGGGTAGGCGAGGGCGCGCAAGCGCGCGCTATATATGAAGTCAACCATGTCACGTTAGGCGAGGCCCAAACTTACTTTCAAAGTTTGAAACTGCACGGTGCCAAAGCCGAAATTGCCGACAAGGTGGTGTCTGAGATTGGCTCGCGCCTGAAGTTCTTGAACGATGTGGGTCTGAACTATTTAAGCCTTGATCGAAGTGCCGACACTCTCTCAGGCGGTGAGTCACAACGCATTCGAT
>CAIODE010000053.1 GCA_903856875.1 uncultured Burkholderiales bacterium | reverse complement strand
CGCCAACGACATGGCTAAATCCGCCATCGACATACACAATTTCAGCGGAAATGCCGGCTGACAAGGAACTCATCAAGAAAGCCGCGGTGTTGCCCACATCCTCAATCGTGACATTGCGCCGAATGGGAGACGTGGCGGCCACCGCACTCAAAATCTTGCCAAAGTCTTTGATGCCGCTTGCTGCAAGAGTTTTGATCGGGCCGGCACTGATGCCATTCACGCGAATCTTTTTAGGACCCAGCGAATCGGCCAAATAGCGAACCGATGCCTCAAGTGAAGCCTTGGCCAAGCCCATGGTGTTGTAGTTGGGCACCACTTTGACTGCGCCTAGGTAAGTCAGGGCCAGCAATGCTGAGTCTTCTCTTAAATAAGGCAAAGCAGCCTTGGCCATGGCGGGGAAAGAATAGGCACTGATGTCATGCGCAATTTTGAAGCCTTCACGGCTTAAGCCGTCCATGAAATCGCCAGCAATGGCTTCTCGGGGTGCGAAGCCAATGCTGTGCACAAAACCATCAAACTGAGGCCAATGAAGCGACAAATCCTTGAACAATTTGTCGATCTGGGCGTCATCTCCCACGTCACAGTCAAAAATCAGTTTGGAATCAAAGTCCGCAGCGAACTCCGTAATCCTGTCTTTAAAACGTTCACCAACATAGCTTAAAGCTAACTCTGCACCCTGTGAATGACAAGCTTTGGCAATGCCATAGGCAATCGATCTGTTGGATAAAACTCCCGTGATGAGAATTTTCTTACCCTTTAAAAAGCTCATGTCGTTGTTCTCTTTGTCAAAGTCTTATTTTGACATGCTCAGTTTTTGATATTCCAATATGCTTTGTTGGTTTCGTGCAACAAAGGGTAACTTCTGTTCATTAAAAAGAGACGCTTCATTAAACTGACAAATTCTATAAAACCATTAAGTAACGAAGGTTCTCAAGATGTTCAAGCCATCCAAGATCAGCCTGGCAGTCATGCTTTTCATGACCACAGGTTTTAGCCAATTGTCTTTAGCCCAATCATCAGGATTGGCGGAAGTGACAATTACCGGTTCAAATTTGAAGAGAGCTGACAAGGAGGGCACTTCCCCCATTCAGACCATCACAGCCCAAGAAATTCAGCAGTCAGGCGCTACGAGTGTGCTGCAACTGTTAAAGGCTGTCCCTTCCATGGGCGTCGGTGGCTACAACGATACCCCTGATCAAAATGGATTTTCTCGGGGCGTTGCTACTGCATCTTTGCGCGCCTTAGGCTCAACCTCCACCCTGATTTTGCTCAATGGTCGCCGCATGACGCCTTCTGCCTATGCCAACCCCAACAATGGCCAATCGACACTGTACGACTTGAACAGCATTCCAATTTCTGCCATCGATCGGATTGAAATTTTCAAAGATGGTGCATCTGCTGTGTATGGTTCTGATGCGATGGCGGGCGTGATTAACTTCATTACCAAAACCGGTTTTGCGGGAGGTGAGATTTCCACCAGCATGGGCTCCAACGACAACCAAGAGTTTGGTCGGCGCAATGTGAATGGCACAGTGGGTTTGGGTGATTACAAAGCTGACGGCAAGAGCCTGATGTTGTCTTTTGACATGTCAACGCAAAGCGCAACCAATGTGCGTGATGGCTCGTTTGATGTGCGTGCCGCCGAATATGCCGCCATGAACAATCGCCTTATTCCTTATTACAGCTATGTAACGGACCAACCCTTCTTTTTCAAAGAGCGTGCGTTGAACTCCAAATCGTTCTACACCACAGGAACAGCCACATCGCCCACGATTTTGAACAATCTGAATTGCAATCCCTCTAAGCAACTGGTGGGTGGTTCTGCTTACGGTATTGCATCGTCCAGTTTCCTGTCGGGCCGCACTTTCTGTAACTACGATGGGGACGCTTTTACAGACGTTCAAACCGCGGGTGAAGACTTCAGCTTGCTAGGCATTGGCAAGCTTCGAATCAATGAAAATTTATCTGCATTCAGTGAATTTGCTTTCACAGACTCTAAAAGAACATACCGTTCGCCAGCTCGAACCATCAGCGGTACTTCGCCAACAACCAATTTCTTGGTAGGCGGCATTGCTGAGTCTTTCCAGGCTATTTTGCCCATTGGGCATCCCGACAATCCATACAAGGATGCCCGCACAGCCGTTGCCTATCGTTTTGAAAACCTCAAGACTGGCACAGATTTGGTCAACCAAAATGCGCGTCTTTTGGGTGGCTTCAAAGGTGTTCAGGGTGCATGGGATTGGGAAACTGCCGTCTTGTGGAACCAGTCTCGCCGTGAAGAGACTTCTTATGGCTTCCTGTATTTGCCCACATTGCGCAAATTGATCACTGAAAATCGTTCATTGGCTTCACTTGCTGCCGATCCCACTATCACCAAAGATTTGACCAACGTCGGAATTGCTGAAATTGTTCAGTGGGATGCCAAGGCAACCACAGAATTGGGCCAACTGGATGGTGGCAAAATTGGTTTTGCTGCAGGCATTGAAGCGCGTCAAGAGCGTTTGAGCATCGACCCTGATCCGGCCAATGCTCGCGGTGATATTTTGGGGTTGTCGACAACAGCCATTCAAAGTAAGCGTGATGTGCTTTCATCCTTCTTTGAATTCCGTACGCCCTTTACCAAGACTTTTGAGATGGATTTTGCGGGACGTTTTGACAAGT
>CAIODE010000052.1 GCA_903856875.1 uncultured Burkholderiales bacterium | reverse complement strand
CGGCTTGTTGGGCGATGCGGTTCATTTTGAGCGGGTCATCTATGAAGGTTTTGCGCCGCACCAAGTACCGATCATGGTGGAAGCCCTCACCGACAACCTGAACCGCACGGCCTCTGAAGTGCGCGTGTTGTTTCGCAAAGGACAACTTGGCTCATCGGGCTCCGTGTCATGGGATTTCGACCATGTTGGCATGATCGAAGCCGAACCTGCTCAGGCAAACGCAGACGCAGAAGTGGCCGCCATTGAAGCGGGTGCACAAGATTTTGAAGTGGCTGACGAAGATGGTGTCACCGTTTTCATCACCGATCCAAGCGATTTGGATTTGGTCAGCAAAGCCCTGCCCGACCATGGCTTTACCGTACTGTCCAACAAGCTGGGCTACAAACCAAAAAACCCTGTTAACCCAGCCAATCTCAACGCCGAGCAGCTTGAAGAAGTTGAAAACTTCTTGGCCGCCATTGATGGCAACGACGACGTCCAAAATGTATTTGTAGGCTTGTCGGGTTAAATCAAGTCAAACCACTGCCGCCCGCTATGCCGGTCAATGGGCTGCAGGTTTGGGCTTGTCGCCGCCAGTTGACTTGATCAAGCAAACAATTTTGCCGGGTTTTTCTTTGTACTCAAATTTGGGGCAGGCATCAGGATTGCTATTTTTTTCGACCGGCTGAGGCAATGAATCAGGGGTTGATTTTGACCGAGTGATTTTCTCAGGCACAGCCGATCTTTCCGGGGCTTTTTTGTCGCCCGCTTTGGGCGCGTCGTTGGCATAGACATTGGCAGCACCCAACATGGCCAAAATGATCAGTAATTTCATGAGTTCCTCGCAGTACCTTCATTGAAACACATGTCATTTTGAATCAATTGTAGAAATAGAACAAGTTGGCCGATAATTCTGGCTACACCCTGAAATCACTCATGTCACACGAAAAAAAAGGCAGCCGCTATTGGGATGACCGCTTCTCAAAGCAGGCCTATGCTTACGGAGAAGCTCCCAACGATTTTTTGGTCTGGGCTGCGCCTCAAGTCAAAAAAGGCAAAGTCATCTCACTCAGCGAGGGTGAAGGCCGCAACGCCGTTTACTTGGCCCAACTGGGCTTTGAAGTCACTGCTGTAGATTTTTCAAGTGTAGGCCTTGCGAAGGCGCAAGCACTGGCCGAAAAGCATCAAGTCAAAATTGAATGCGTCTTGGCAGACTTGAATGACTTGCAACTCGAACCCAACACTTGGGATGTGGTGGTCAGCGTCTTTTCTCAGCCTGAATCACCCATTCGCCAAAGACTGAATGCTCAACTGGCCAGCAGTTTGAAAATGGGTGGTGCACTGATTCATGAGTCCAAGGTGTCTGAGGATGAAGACGCATCCGGCAAATATCCTGGTATCGCCTTGTTGCAGCGTGAAATAGCGCCATTGCATGTTTCTTTTGCACATCAAGGTTCGCGCATATTGGCCGAAGGCAGCTATCACGTAGGCTCTCACACCACCGCACAAATTCTTGCATTTAGAGTTTGACCCGTTTGAATTGACAAATTGCACGCATGATTGAATGCCCTGTTCTCATGAAACGGCGTTCAGATGGACATCCATCAATCCAGCAACACACTCACGCTGTCAGAAGCGCCTGTTGTTCACTACTTGCAGCAAACGTGGGAATTAGCGGCACTTCTCAGAGCCTCTGATATTCATTTCGAGCCCTTCGAAAATTTTTTCAGGGTTCGCTTGCGCATCGATGGTGTTCTGCAAGAAATTCCGCCGCCCCCTTTTGAGTTCAAAGAGCAAATTGTCTCTCGCATCAAAGTATTGTCACGCTTAGACATTGCAGAGAAACGCCTACCCCAAGACGGCCGCATGAAACTTGGCCTCAAAAATACACAGCACCTCAATTTGCGAGTGAGCACATTGCCAACGCTGTTTGGAGAAAAAATTGTGGTGCGCATTTTGTCAACCGACTTGGCAAAGCTCAACTTAGATCATTTGGGCTACAGTGCGGCAGACAAACAAAAGCTGCTTGAAGCCATCCAAAAACCTCATGGCATGATTTTGGTCACAGGACCTACAGGCTCAGGCAAATCTCAATCTCTGTATGCCTGCTTGAATTTGCTCAACCGGGTTGAAGTCAACATTGCCAGCGTAGAAGATCCTTCTGAAATTCAATTGCCTGGTATCAATCAAGTCAATGTCAAAGAAAAAATTGGCCTCAATTTCGCCACATCACTTCGCGCCTTTTTACGCCAAGACCCCGACATCCTCATGGTGGGAGAAATCAGAGACCATGAAACGGCAGACATTGTCATGAAGGCTTCTCAAACTGGCCATCTGGTGCTCTCCACTTTGCATACGCAAGATGCACCCAGCGCCTTGGTTCGTCTTCGCAACATGGGTGTCGCCACCTACAACTTGGCCTCCAGCATCAGCCTCATTTCTGCTCAGCGCTTGGTTCGCCGCTTGTGCATGCATTGCCGTACACCCATCAGTGTGTCGTCTCAATTGCTCAAAGAATTAGGATTAAATTCGTTCAAAGATCAAACCTCGCACCACTTTTATTCTGCACAAGGCTGCTCTCAGTGCCACAAGGGTTACTGGGGGCGAATTGGATTGTTCCAAGTCATGCCCATCACGGCGGCATTGCAACACTTGATTTTGCACAATGCCAGTGGCCCTGAACTGACAACGCAAGCAGAAAAAGAGGGCGTTTGCACACTGCGCCATGCAGGGCTTGTACAAGCTTCCTTGGGCATCACTTCTTTGTCCGAAGTACTGGCTCACACCGATGTCACTTGATGCCGCCCTCTCACGCGCAGTGGCCAGACGGCAAGCTGCACCCACTGTCAAGCTCAACAGCAAGCCTGTACCAGCCAAAACACTGAGCGTTTTCACGCGACAGTGGTCGGCGCTCATGAGTGCTGGCATTCCACTGTCGCAGGCTTTTGAATTGCTCAGTCAAAGCATTGTGGGGAATCGTTCCACTCAGAAGACATTTGGCAACACATTGCAAACACTTCGCACCGAGGTGAATGCAGGTCAGTCGCTGCACAACGCTTTTCAAAAACACCCTCAAGTTTTCAATCAACATTACTGCAGCTTGTTGCATGCAGGTGAGTCTGCTGGCATTTTGGACAAAATTTTGAACCGACTGGCAGACACCCTAGAAGCCCATGCCAGCTTGAAAGCCAAACTCAAAAACGCACTCATTTACCCCGCAAGCATCTTGGTTATCGCTGTCATGGTGTTGGTGGTCATCTTGCTTTGGGTGGTGCCTGTCTTTGAAGATGTTTTCAAGAGCATGGGCGCGTCATTGCCCTGGGCAACACAACAATTGATCAACATGAGCTTTTGGGTGGGGCAATGGGCTGGCCCGCTTTCTGCCGCATTGTTGGCCCTGATTGTCTTGCTGCATGGGGCGCACCAAAAGTCCTTGAAGTTCCAAATCATTTTTGAAAAAATGATCTTTCACATTCCCGTTGTAGGACCCCTTGTGCAAACCGCCATGATCGTCAAATGGGCGCAGACATTGTCGGCTTTGCTACACGCGGGCATTCCCTTGGCCGAGGCGCTGGCTCCCGCTTCGGCCGCAAGCGTCTCGCCCAACTTGGCACAAGCCACACTTGAAATGACACAACGCATTCAAGAGGGGCACAGTTTGAGCAAGGCCATGTCAAAATCCAACTTATTCTCTGCCATGACCATTCAGATGTGCGCCATTGGCGAAGAAACGGGATCACTTGATGCCATGCTTGAACGTACCGCCAAACTGATGGAGTCCGATGTGAATCAACAAATTGGCAATTTGTCTACGCTCCTCGAGCCTGTCATCATGGTGGTGCTGGGCATGCTCATAGGCGGCATTTTGTTGGCCTTGTATTTGCCCATCTTCAACTTAGGACAAGTCTTTTGATCAACCCAACTGCATGGCCTCAACTGTGGCTGTCTCCTGGCAGCATGGGCTGGGTGTTGCCACAACTTGCGGAAGTCAGTTTGGCGCACATCATTTTGATCATGTCCATTGGCCTGGTCATCGGCAGTTTTGTCAATGTGCTCATTCACCGCTTGCCTCTGATGATTTTGAAAACCGAAGAAATTAGCCCTGGTAGCTTCAATTTGTTGACGCCTCGTTCGCACTGCCCACACTGCCTTCACACCTTGAGTTGGTATGAGCTCGTGCCTGTTTTGTCATATGGCTTTAGCCGTGCATGCTGTAGACATTGCAATGGCACCATTTCTTTTCGCTACCCCCTTGTCGAAAGCCTCACGGCTGTTTTATTTTGCATGTCTCTGCTGAAGTTCGGTTTTGGCTATTCAGCCTTGTTAGGGGGGTTCTTTTGCGCCACGCTTTTGGCACTGGCATGGATTGATGCCGAAACCTTCCTTCTCCCCGATGTTCTCACCCAAGCCTTGCTGTGGGTCGGCCTCATTGGCAGTGCCATGTCACTGACCCCAACGCCGTTGATGCATTCCCTCTCTGGCGCGGTCTTGGGCTATGGGCTGCTCTGGCTGGTCAGTTGGGGCTTTGAGCGAGTAGCAGGCAAAGAGGGCATGGGTCAAGGCGATCTCAAACTGCTGGCCGGACTTGGCGCCTGGGTAGGCGTTTGGAGCCTGTTACCCTTGCTTTTGTTGGCCTCAGTTTCTGGGCTGATTTTTGGGCTTGTCCAAAAAATGCGGGGGCAACTGGGTCACAATGGGCACTTCGCTTTTGGACCTTTTTTAGCCTTTTCTGGATTCGCATGTTTCTTTTTAGGCATTTCCATGGGAGCTTAACCCCTTGAGCCCCAAGCCACTTCGACTTGGCTTGACGGGCGGCATTGGCAGCGGCAAGAGCACGGTCGCCAGCATCTTGGCCAGCGCGGGCGCAGCCGTCATGGACGCCGATGCCATTTCCAGATCTCTAACACTGCCTGGGGGAAGGGCCCTCCCTGCTATCTTGGCTGAGTTTGGCGAACAATTGATAACACCCGATGGCGCCATGAACCGGGAAGCCATGCGAGCCCTGGTCTTTTCAAACCCTCAAAGCAAGCGCCAGCTTGAGGCCATCATTCACCCCTTGGTTGGGCTGGTCCTGCAAGAAGAAAGCGCTGCGGCCATGGCTGCAGGTCACACCTGCTTGGTCTATGACGTGCCTTTGTTGGTAGAGTCTGGCGAACGCTGGCGGCGCCAAGTCGATTGGGTCTGCGTGGTCGACTGTGAAGTAGAAACCCAAATTCAGAGGGTGATGAGCAGAAACCAGCTGAGCCGAGCAGAAATCGAGCGGATCATTTCTCACCAAGCCAGTCGACAACAGCGATTGAGCATTGCCGATGCGGTCATTTTCAATGAAGGCATCGATTTAGAACATTTGGAGCAGGTGGTGCATGAAATGATGGCCCGCTTCGGGCTATGATCTTGGCACAGAAAGACGCAGCGTGATACTTTACGAATACCCCCTCAACGAACGAACTCGGACCTATTTGCGTCTGCAGCATTTGTTTGCGCGTTTCAACCAGTTGAGCCAGCGTTCTGAAGCTCTTGACCACCATTACGCGCTCACCACGATTTTTGAAATCATGGAAGTCTCTTCTAGATCAGAACTGAAATCAGAAATTCTCAAAGACATTGAGCGGCACAAACAGCAACTCAATAGCTACCGTGGTAATCCCTCCATTTCTGAGCAAGCGCTTGATCTGGTCATAGAACAACTCGACCAACGCTTCGAAGCGCTTAACAGCATGGTTGGCAAAATGGGCAGTTCTTTGAGCGAAAGCGAATTCCTCAACAGCATTCGAAGCCGCACAGCCATACCTGGCGGCACATGCGAATTTGATTTGCCTGCTTACCACGCATGGCAACACCATGCTCCCGCTGACAGGCAAGCCAATTTGTACGAATGGTCGCAACACTTTGCACCCTTGGCCAAAGCCATTCAACTCATTCTCAAAATGATGCGCGAATCTGGCAGCAACCAAAAGGTCATGGCGACAGGTGGCCAGCTTCAACAGAATTTACCGCAGGGTCGTAATTTTCAATTGCTCCGTTTGCGAATTGACGAAAGTTTGAACCTCACACCCGAGATCAGCTGCAACCGATTGCTGGTCGTCATTCGGCTAATGCAACAACAAGCCGATGGCAAACTGATTTCAAACAAAGAAGACACACCCTTTGAAATGACGCTCTGCGCTTAAAGCGCAGGCCATGAGAACCTCCTGAGACCGATGAGTGAGCCATCTGCCAAGCCCAAACATGTGAAGTGCCCTACTTGCGGCGGCCCCAGTCTTTTCAGCTCACAAAATGCCTACCGCCCCTTTTGCAGCGCGCGATGCAAAGGCATTGACTTGGGTGCTTGGGCCAATGAGAGTTTCAGAGTCCCTGAAGACACGCCCCCCGATCAAGAAAATTTTGGCGACCCTAAGTTGCAATGACAATGGCTTAGCTCGAAGCCTGATGTGTGTCACCCACAAAACCACTCTCTTCGGCCAACCATTTTAGAACAGGCACAGTGCCGGGCAAGACAGGCACCACTTGAACGGGCAAACTCTGCCAAGCAAACTGTTGGCCTTCACGCATTTCTAAATTGCCTTGCCAACTGCGCACCTTGCAAAAATTCAGTCTGACCAAAGCATGTGGATAGTCCACCAACTGTTGACGCCAAATTTGCACCTCATCAATCTGCAAACCCAGCTCCTCTTCAAGCTCCCGCGTTAAAGCCTGCTCAACGGTTTCGTTCGCCTCTAGCTTTCCCCCCGGAAACTCCCAGTAAGCTTCGTACACTTTGCCTGGTGGTCTTGAGGTGAGCAAGAATTGATTCTGCGCATTGATCAAAATGCCCACCGCAACATCGACTGTCTTGCGATTTTGTCCGCCGTCACGTTGAAGATGGGCATCGGCCACCAGCAGTGACTGGCCGGGT
>CAIODE010000051.1 GCA_903856875.1 uncultured Burkholderiales bacterium | reverse complement strand
GCCTTTGTATTTGGGCTGATACACGGTCTGGGCTTCGCTGGTGCCCTGAAAGAAATTGGACTACCCGAGCAGCATGCCAATATGGCACTGCTCACCTTTAATGTGGGTGTAGAGGCTGGTCAATTGGCCGTGATTGCACTGACATGGCTAGTGGTTTTGGCTTCGCGCCGATTGACCTGGACCCCTACCGCGCGGCGAGTCATTTTGTACGGTATTGGGAGTATCTCGGTGTTTTGGACGCTATCGCGCATCGCAGTGATTGCAGGCTGACACATCATGGCAGATATCTTCGAGTTGTTTCCAACGCCGGTCATGCGCATCCCTGCGTTGCTTTCGCCAGAGGCTGCATTGGCCTTGGCACAACGCTTGTCTCTGGCTGCCTCGTTGGCAAACCAACGATCGCCGCAACTGTCACACACTCGCATCCTCAAGCCGGGTGAAGATCCCGATCTGGATAAAGTGGTCGGGCAGATCGGGCCGCATTTGCAGGCCTTCGGCAAACTGCTTTTTGGCGAGTCTCTGCGTTGGCTTGTCAAAGAAATTTGGGTCAATGTACTTCAGCACAATGGCAGCCAGTCACTCCATAATCACGCCAACTGCTTTGCATCCGGCGTTCTATATCTCACACCTTGCGACGCTTCCGCTTGCACCCGTTTTAGTCGCCCGCTTGGCGGCGCAGAGTTCGTTTTCCGCAATACGCATTCAAATATGGAGACAGGCCCTTTTAACGCCGACAAATGGAACGCGCCACTTCCTGCGCCCGGCGATTTGATTCTTTTCCCCAGCCACCTTTTACACGAAGTTCCAGTCAATCTTGGTGCCGAGCGGGTCACGCTGGCTTTCAATGCCATCCCAGATCGACTAGATGCTTGGGGCTACGCTGTTGGATTTGAACCTTGAGTTTGTAAGTACACCGGCGAGACCGGTGCAAAGGAGTCTTGAATGGATAAGCGCACTTGGATCAACATCATTTTCTTAGCAATTGCCGCCACAGCAGGTCCAACCTATGCTCAAGAGGCCTTGGCATGTGAAACCCAATCGGTCGACTTCAAAAAACGAGAGTACCGATGCCCTTTGACAGCAAACGGACGCGAGCAGCAAATACGATTTAAAGCGGACTTCTCGGGAAGCCATGACGACACGCAGTTGTCCATGAATTTCAGCTTGGATGGTTTGCCTGTCACATGCAGCAAGGGCAGCAAGACTTGGCTCAATAGCGAGGATGGCGACGTCAGTCTTGAATGCAACTTTGTCATCGACGGTGCGACGGGCACCAAGAAAATGCTTCGAGCTACCGTGAACATTTATCACGCAGAATTTGTTGGGATCATACTCAGCGCCCTTTGATCCAAATCAAGGTAATAACGCTTGTATGGCCTTTTTCCCTAAGTTTTCGGTCAATTACACGAAATATTGTGCGTAGCTAAAGCTGTCTTGTTCACATGAAAAGTTGCTTACCGAGTTTTCTCCTGACCGGCCCCGGTTCGGAACCAGCGCTGCGCGGGCCGACAGTTCTGATTGTTTCATTCAGGTGACCGTCGCCTTGCGGATTGCCATGGCGGTGGCCTTGGCCTTGTCCGACTCTTCGCGCAGGAGCGCGACCTCGGCGGCCGAGACGCGATCAATGTTGGAGAAGTCCAGTTTCCACATGTGCGAGTCGCTCCAGCGCTGGGGCGATTGCACCGTCGTACGCGGGCCGGGCGCAGTCTCCAGCAGCTTCAATGCCAGTTCCAGCGTGGCGGCCTGAGACGCGGCGTCTTTTGGCTTACCCGCTGCATTGCCCAGCGGGAAGTCGGAGAAAATGAAGCGCGGCACACCAACATGTTCCACGATGTCCTTCGCGCAACCCATCACCACCGTGGGAATTCCTGCAGCCTCGAGCGCACGGGCGGTGAGGCACATCGACTGGTGGCAAATCGGGCAGTTGGGGATCAGGATGGCCACATCCACACCGTCTGACTTGCAGCGCTCTATGATCATGGGGATGTCGACCTCGATCGTGTGGCGCTGGCTGCGATTGGTTGGCACGCCATGGAAGTTCTTGGCCAGCTTTCCAATTCGGCCCTGTGCGGCCAGCTTGCGCATCAGCGTCAGCGGGAACCAGGAGTTGCTGTCTTCCATTGACGTGTGGATGCGATCGATACCCACATGCGAAACTCGCACATCATGGTCTTTCGATGTGTCCATCTCGTAAGGAACGAAGAACTTGGCGGCGGAGTTGTAAGGCGCGCCCGGGCCTTGCGGCCCCTTGTCAGGATGGAATGGGGCTGCCGTTGTCATCAAGGTCACAGTCGATTCAGACAACGCCTTCTTGAGCGGCTGGAACGGCACGTCGATGTAGTGAGCGTAGCGGTACGGGTTGTTATAACCCAGGGCCATGTACCAGTCGCGCGTGCGCTTCATGTAGGGCACGTGGCTGTCGTCGTCAGACGCAAAGCCAAGCAGCGCATCGAGCTCTGCCTGATTCAGTTGGGGCGCTTCGGTGGTCATGGGAATTCTCCTTTCAGCCGCGCTGGGCCTGCGAGTTTGGAAAGAAGCCTGTGAATGGCGGCGAATTGGATACCAGTGTGACGGAGTAAAAGGGAGCCAGTCGGTTACTTAAAAAGG
>CAIODE010000050.1 GCA_903856875.1 uncultured Burkholderiales bacterium | reverse complement strand
GAACGAATGACCGTGATCAATGACCAGTTTGGCGCGCCCACTGGGGCCGCTTTATTGGCCGATGTGACGGCACTGGCCCTTCAAGCGTCGAAGCCTTTAAATGGCATCTATCACCTGGCCGCGGCCGGCGAGACAACTTGGTATGCCTACGCAGAATATGTGTTGGCCAAGGCCAAGCAGTTAAAGCCCAGCTTGAACTATGCGGTCAGAGATTTTGTGCCGGTGCCCACCTCTGATTTCCCCACGCCTGCCATGCGCCCCCTCAATTCCCGGCTCAACTGCAACCGGTTGGAACAAGCGCTCCAACTCAAATTGCCTGCCTGGCAAGCGGGTGTAGACGCGCTGTTGACAAAAATTTTGTGAACTTGCGCTTTGGGGAGGGCACAAAGCCCCAAAAGTGTTCACAATACGGCTCAGATTGCCTTCCATCCAATGAGCAAGCGCTGACTTGCATGTTTCCACTTTGACGGCCCATCATGACTGACAACGATTCTTTGGCTCACATTTCTCCTCGCGACAAAGCGGAAATCTTGGCGCAAGCCTTGCCCTACATTCGCAAGTTCCATGGCAAAACATTGGTCATCAAATACAGTGGCAACGCCATGACCGATCCAGCATTGCAAGCCGACTTTGCGGAAGATGTCGTGCTGCTGAAGTTGGTCGGCATGAACCCTGTGGTGGTTCATGGCGGCGGCCCGCAAATTGAAACCGCCTTGAACCGCTTGGGCAAAAAAGGCGAGTTCATTCAGGGCATGCGCGTGACCGATGCCGAAACCATGGAAGTGGTCGAGTGGGTCTTGGCCGGTGAAGTGCAACAAGACATTGTGGGTTTGATCAACCAAGCCGGTGGTAAAGCAGTGGGCCTCACAGGGCGCGACGGCGGCATGATTCGCGCCAAGAAACTCAAAATGGTCGACAACGCCGATCCTTCCAAAGAATACGACGTGGGCCAAGTGGGCGACATCGAGTCGATTGACCCCAGCGTGGTCAAAGCTTTGCAAGACGACGCCTTCATTCCCGTCATCAGCCCCATTGGCTTTGGCGAAAACAACGAAAGTTACAACATCAATGCCGATGTGGTGGCTGGCAAATTGGCCAGCGTGCTCAGAGCCGAGAAACTAGTCTTGCTCACCAATACGCCAGGTGTATTGGACAAGCAAGGCAACTTGCTGACTGATTTAAGTGCGCGGCGCATTGACGAGTTGTTTGCCGATGGCACCATCAGCGGTGGCATGTTGCCCAAAATAAGCGGCGCCTTGGATGCCGCCAAAAGTGGCGTCAATGCGGTGCACATCATTGACGGCCGCGTGCCGCATGCCATGTTGCTAGAGATTTTGACCGACCAAGCCTTCGGCACCATGATTCGAAGCCATTGATCAGGAGATTTTCATGAACACAGAAACCAACTCCGAAAACTTGCCAGATCACGATGCGTCGGGTGCCCCTGAGGCGCCCACCCGCAAGCGCCCCAAGCCTGGTGAACGCCGCCTGCAAATTTTGCAGACCTTGGCGAGCATGCTGGAGCAGCCTGGTGCAGAGCGCATTACCACCGCGGCTTTGTCGGCCAAGTTGGGTGTGAGCGAAGCGGCTTTGTACCGTCACTTCGCCAGCAAAGCGCAAATGTTTGAAGGTCTGATTGATTTTGTCGAGCAATCGGTGTTTGCTTTTGTGCGGCAAATTGCCGATCGTGAGGCCGCAGGCCCTGCGCAAGTGGCTCGAACCATTGCGCTCATTCTTCAATTTGCAGAAAAGAACCCCGGCATGGCACGCGTCATGACGGGCGATGCTTTGGTGTTTGAAAACGAGCGACTGCAAGAGCGCATGAATTTGTTGTTCGACAAACTCGAAAGCGCGTTCAAGCAATCATTGCGCGATGG
>CAIODE010000049.1 GCA_903856875.1 uncultured Burkholderiales bacterium | reverse complement strand
TGCTTGGTAGTTGAATTTTTCGTTCAAGCAATTCCTTGGCTCGACCAGTGCCATCTTGAATTGAAACTTGGTAGCCAATGCCAGGTTCGCCACGTTCAAGTTGAGGAATGTCGTAGTAGCCTTGAATGAATTTAGTGGCCACCGAAGTTGCTTCTTTTTCAATGACCGAAACCACCTTGTCAACAAAAGGGGTTTTTTTTCCGCAGTCTTTTAACAAGCCTTTTTCTTGATCGCCTGGCTCACCTTCGCAGGGATAAGGAACACCTCGATAATTGGGATTGCGAACCAGCTCCATGCGTGAATTGGGAACATATTCGGTCAACATGTAAGGCCCTGTTCCAACTGGCCATGTGTCTGGATTTAAATTTCGTCGCGCCATGCCATCTTGCGAATAAAAAGCATCGACTTCCCAAGGGATGGGAGAAAAGAAGGTCATGGCCAACCAATATTTAAATTGAGGGTACTTGCCAACCACGCGTATTTTGAGGGTTTGAGGGCCCAGTACTTCCACCCCTGATAGGGCATGCTCTCTAAAATCAAGCCAAGGCAAATGTCCAAAGGGCCCTACTTCTCTGGCCGTTTTTCCTTCTTTCAGTTTTTCATTGAAAGTTTTAATCTGCTTGCCGTAGTCTGCCAATCCCACAATTTTCTCAGACAAAAAACCAAATGAGGGTGACTTGACGCGAGGCGTTGCCAAACGTTTGATGGCATAGGCATAGTCCTCTGCAAGCAGCTCTCGCGTTCCCATGTGTTCAAAGTCATAAGGCCTTCGCATGCCTTCGATGTCAGATTCTTTCATTGACAAATACCGGTACTGACCATCTTGCTTTTTGGCAAATGCAGGATGAGGCTGGTACAAAATACCTGGCTGAATTTTGAGCTCGAACACACTTTCAGAAATTTGATCAGCAGGCGCCTGAACTGGAAGCTCTTTGCCCTCCTTGCTCAAAAATTTCACACTCGGCAGCTCTTTCAGGGTGCGGGGTTCTAATTCATAGGGCCTCTTGAGGTAGTGATACTTTAAAGGCGGTTCATAGACGGCATAAGTCCAGGGTGTTTCGTTGTTGCTGTAGGAAGAGGTGGAATCCAAATATTTGGGCGACTCTTGATAAGAGCTAAATAGCACATTTTCAGCCAGAAGGGATTTAGAAACGGGTTCGTTTGTAACGCCACCGCAGCCAGCCAGGAGGCTCAAGACCGTTGTGAAGGCTACCAAAAAATGCAAGCGGTTGGTTTGACTGAACATGTTTTGAATGTTGAAGAGATGCCGTACTTTAGCGCAAGCTCGTTGCATTACCTAAAAAGAGAATCAGCAATGAAAAACGCCTCGCGAGGAGGCGTTTTGGAAATCATGATTGACACAAAGTTAAATCAATGACACTTTGGCATTAGAACCTGTACTTGGCTGAAAAGCGCGTGTAACGACCCGTGTTGGTGTAAAGCCCAGAGTAGTAGCCTTGCTGAACAGTCGTGCTGGTGTTGGAGCCTGGATAGTAAGGTGCCGGCTTGTCAAACACATTCGATACGTTCATACCCAACTGGAGATTCTTAATGCCGTTGTACATGTAGCCCACATCAAATGTTCTCCATGAAGGTACTTTGCAATCTGGGTAATAGGTGTTGTACAAGGCAACGCCACCCAAAGATGTGGCAGTTTTAGGCTGTCCAGAACCGTAGTGACAATAGGCCTCTGGATACTCGGTGGCGCCATCATAACGACGCATCATGGAGATCGAGGTGGTCATCTTCATGGCAGCCAAGAAGATGTGTGAGCCCTGCTCTAAGGCAGTGGTCAAGCTGAAGCGATTACGAGGAATAGCACCCACTGAGGTTGCCCAATCATTCAAACCACCTGCTGTACCCACCGCATTGCGCATGTAGTCACCTGGGGCTTCTGCACGCATGTAGGTCATCAAATGCGTCATCTTGAATGACGATGTCAAGCGGCCATACTCTCCCAAGTTGTTGCGAGACTTCAACTCGAGGTCAACACCGGTAATTTCTGTTGCACCTTGGTTAACCCATGGTGTTTTGACAGCAATCAAGGGGCCAGTTCCGGGAATCGCATTGCCATTGGCATCCTTCAATTGATTCAAAGGATTGGTATCACGCACAATGGCATCGGCAGGAAAACGATCTGGGTGCTCTAACAAATAAGTAGCACTTCCCAATGCAACTTCATTTTCCTGGCGCACTTTGTACGTATCAAGCAAGACATCGATGTCTTTTGTAGGTGAATAAATCATGCCCAATGAGAAGCCTTTTGACTTCTCTGGTTTCAGATCAGGATTGGATCCGCCAACACCTGAAACGCTCTTAGAGCAATCCGTTGAGTCAGCGCCTGTTTTAGGCGTTACGCCATCGGGACAACGTACCGGGTCGACTGTGCCATTCAAGAAGAACTGGGCACCACCAGATGCAACTTGTGACAAAGCCGGTGCACGGAAACCTTCAGAGTAGGTGCCGCGGAAAGCCAAGCCATCTTGAGCTGTCCACTTTGCGCCCACTTTGGGAACAAAGTTTGTTTTGAACGATGGGTACTTGTCAAAACGGCCCGCAAAATCCATTTCGAAAGTCTTGGTGAATGGCGTCCGGAATTCAAAGAATGATGAAAGCACATCCCTTTTGCTTTGAATGGCTGTTGTCGACAAACCCAAAATATCGCCGCGAGCGTTGGCCGGATCAGGGTCGATGCTCAAACGTTCTTGACGGGCTTCAATGCCTGC
>CAIODE010000048.1 GCA_903856875.1 uncultured Burkholderiales bacterium | reverse complement strand
GGCAGACCTGGCGGGGTTTATTTAGATTGTCCAGCCAAGCTATTTGCCCAAACGATGGATGCATTGGCTGGACATCAATCATTGATCAAAGTAGTCGACCCTGCACCTCGCCAAATTCCAGCCTCAGATGCAGTGCAACGCGCTTTAGATTTACTCAAGTCTGCCAAACGTCCGCTGATACTGCTAGGCAAAGGTGCCGCCTATGCGCAAGCGGATGCAGATATCCGCGCCTTGGTTGAGAAAACTGGAATTCCTTATCTGCCCATGTCGATGGCCAAGGGCCTTCTGCCTGATACGCACTCACAGTCAGCTTCGGCTGCACGGTCTTATGTTTTGGCTGAGGCTGATGTCGTCATGCTCATCGGCGCTCGACTAAATTGGCTTCTTTCTCACGGCAAGGGTAAGACTTGGGGCGCACCCAATCCCAAGAAATTTATTCAGATAGATATCTCTCCCACAGAAATCGACAGTAACGTCGCCATCGCTGCCCCCGTGATAGGTGATATCGGTTCTTGTGTGAGCGCTCTGTTAAAGGGACTTGGCACCAACTGGGCGCCTCCGCCTAGCGAATGGACCGCTGCGATTGCAGAGCGTAGAGAAAAAAATCTCAGCAAGATGGGGGAAACGCTTGCGCTGACGCCGACGCCTATGAACTTTCACAGTGCGTTGGCTGTGATTCGCGATGTTGTTAAATCTAGACCCGATGCAATCGTTGTGAACGAAGGTGCCAACACCTTGGATTTTGCAAGAAGCATTGTTGACATGTACGAACCCCGCAAGCGCCTGGACGTTGGTACATGGGGCATTATGGGAATCGGTATGGGCTTTGCGGTGGCTGCAGCCGTCACCACCGGCAAGCCCGTGATCGCCATTGAGGGCGACAGTGCTTTTGGTTTCAGTGGCATGGAGATGGAAACCATATGCCGATACAACCTTCCCATTTGTGTCGTCGTCTTTAACAACAATGGTGTATATCGAGGAACGGATGTCAATTCCTCTGGCGGTTCCGATGTAGCGCCAACTGTGTTTGTTAAAAATGCCCGTTACGACAAAATCATTGAAGCATTTGGTGGCACGGGTGTGCACGCCACAACCTCCCAAGAGCTAAGTGTTGCTTTAAAAGAGGCGGTTGCCTCAGGTAAGCCCACCCTGATCAATGCAGTGATAGACGAGACTGCGGGAACTGAAAGTGGTCGGATAACGATGCTTAACCCTCAAGCCAATAAGAAAAAATAAACCAAAACTACAAAAGGAGTTACTGCATGAGCAAAGCGCTAGACGGGGTTCGAATTCTCGACTTCACACACGTTCAATCGGGGCCTACCTGCACGCAGTTGCTGGCATGGTTTGGGGCTGATGTTATCAAAGTAGAAAAAGCGGGTGAGGGTGATGCAACGCGTGGTCAATTAAGAGATGTACCCGATGCCGACAGCTTGTATTTCACGATGCTGAACCATAACAAACGCTC
Source organism: uncultured Burkholderiales bacterium (assembly GCA_903856875.1). GTDB lineage: Bacteria > Pseudomonadota > Gammaproteobacteria > Burkholderiales > Burkholderiaceae_C > Limnohabitans_A. The sequence continues at coordinate 295 of CAIODE010000048.1, read as the reverse complement.
TATCACTTTGGATACCAAGAATCCAAAAGGTAAAGAAGTTCTCAATACCTTGATCAAAAGTTGTGATGTATTGGTAGAAAATTTTGCTCCGGGCGCACTGGACCGAATGGGATTCACTTGGGAGAGGATTCAGGAGTTAAACCCCCGCATGATTGTTGCCTCGGTAAAAGGTTTTGGTCCAGGCCCTTATGAAGACTGCAAGGTTTATGAAAACGTTGCCCAATGCGCAGGCGGTTCTGCCTCAACCACAGGTTTTGACGACGGCCCACCTCTCGTCACTGGCGCCCAAATCGGT
>CAIODE010000047.1 GCA_903856875.1 uncultured Burkholderiales bacterium | reverse complement strand
CTGGGTGGATCAATGAGCCACTTGTCGGCAATGCCATCGGCCATGAGCATTTCAGGGGTCATTTCAAACAAGTTGCGTGCAATGAACGATGTGGGTGCTAAGAGTTTGTTGCCTTCACGAAGGGTTTGGTTGTGCTCGTAATTTTCACGCGAACGCGCCACCAAAGTCTCTGCGCCTTCGATGCCCACCACTTCTTTGGCCGTCGTGGCAATGGGCAATGTGAAATTGCCCAGACCACAAAACCAATCAATGACTCGCTCGTGAGCTTCAGGCTTAAGGAGTCGCAAGGCCCTTGTGACCAAGACCCGATTGATGTGCGGATTGACCTGTGTGAAATCGGTGGGCTTGAAGGGCATGTGCACACCAAAATCAGGCAAGTCATAGGAGAGCTCGATGCCGCCTTCATCCATGAGCTTGACGGTGTCAGGCCCTTTAATTTGCAACCACCACTGCACATCGTGCAGTTTGGCAAACGCACGCAAGCGCTGTTCATCGGCAGTGCTCAAGGGTTCTAAATGACGCAACACCAAAGCTGTGACTGTGTCGCCTTGCGCCAATTCAATTTGCGGCACAGTTTCACGGGCGTCCATGCCAAAAATAAGTTCGCGCAGTGGCAGCAAAAGTGCACTGATTTTGGGCGGCAAAACGCGGCACGTTTTGATGTCAGCTACATAACGGCTTTTGCGCTCATGAAACCCAATTAGCACTTCGCCTTTTTTATGAACATAGCGCACTGACATGCGGGCGCGGTAACGATAGCCCCATGTTGGACCTTCCATAGGCCGCAGCAAGTTCTCAGGTTTCACTTTGCCCAAGTGCCACAAATTGTCTTCTAAAACGCGCTGTTTCACGGCCACTTGCGCACTGGCTTCTAAGTGCTGCATCTTGCAACCGCCACATGCGCCTGCATGCAAGCCAAAGTGAGGGCAGCCAGGCCTTACACGTTGAGAGGACTCGCGTTGCACTGCAGTCACCACACCGGCTTCCCAATTATTCTTTTTACGGTGGACATTGACAGTGACCATTTCAAATGGCAAAGCACCTTCCACAAAAACCACTTTACCGTCTGGCCTTCGAGCAATGCCTTGGGCCTCCATGTCGAGTGCATCAATGTGCAACCATCCTGCGGGTAAATCAGACCGTCCTAAGATAATTTCTTGCGTCTGTTCTTCTCTTGTTGCGTCGTTATGTTTGCTCATGGACGGGCTGGCAATAATTTGGCGGGGTCGACAGGTTTGCCTTGCTTGCGAATTTCAAAGTGCAATTTCACACGGTCTGAGTCTGAACTGCCCATCTCTGCAATGCGTTGGCCTTTGGTCACGTTTTGATCTTCTTTAACCAACAGTGTTTGGTTGTGTGCGTAAGCTGTTAAGTAAGTGTTGTTGTGCTTGAGAATGACCAGGTTGCCATAACCCCGAAGACCTGAGCCCGAATAGACCACTTTGCCATCGGCAGCCGCCATCACAGGGTCACCCGCCTTGCCTGCGAAATCTAGGCCTTTGTTTTTGGCTTCATCAAACCCCGCCAAAACGGGGCCTGGATGCGGCCAAGCGAATGCCATGCCTTCGTCGCTGACATTGGCCGGAGTTGATGCGCTTGGGGATGCATTGGGCGTGTTGGCTGCTGGCGTGTTCGATGCTGTGGAAGTGGCGGTATTTGTTGCTGAACTGCTTGCAGGTGCTTGGCTCTGGGCCACGGCAGGCTTGGTTTGCTTGTTGGCTGCCTCCAACGCAGGCGGTGCTACACGCAAGACTTGATCGACTTCAATCACATTGGGATTGTCCAGACCATTCCATTTGGCAATGTCGCGCCATGCTTGTCCATGGTCCAAGGCAATTTTGGTCAGCGTGTCACCCGGACGAACGCTGTAATAGCCTGGCTTGCCTGCATTTTCTGAGCTTGGCATAGCGGGACCCATTGAAACGGGAGAGCTGGTAGCCACAGGTGCACTTGCACTTGAAGCTTGGGGCTGCGCTTTTTGAAGGGGCCTTGAACTACTTTGACCAGCAACTCTGTCTTCAACAGGAATAGGACCAAGCGGCCGAGAGCTACACGCAACCAGCAAGCAAACAGCCGCCGCACACATTGCCATCAAGCTTTGACGGCCACTCAACAATTTCATTCCGAATCCTTCAGGAGATACCCGATTTTAAAGGGACAAAATGAACGGCCTCTAAAACACTTTGCTTGAAACCTTGGGCTGTTCTGTCCACCACCATGAGCGCTTGTTGGCCACTGGCCGTGACAGTGGGCGCGACCAACCTTCCGCCAACAGCCAATTGATCTAGCCAAGGCTGTGGCAAGGTCTCACCCCCTGCCGCCGAAATGATGGCGGCATAAGGAGCGCCTTTGGGATAGCCTAGCATGCCATCGCCAAACAGCAAATGAACATTGGCCAACCGAAAATGTCGCAAATTAGAACGTGCTTTTTCGTGCAGGCCTTTGAGTCGTTCAATGCTGTAAACCTCGGTGGCAACATGACTTAGCACGGCTGCTTGGTAGCCGCAGCCCGTGCCTATTTCTAAAACTCGGCCAAGTTTGCCGTCAGTTACTTCCAAAAGCAACTCGATCATTCTAGCCACCACATTGGGCTTCGAAATAGTTTGTCCTAATCCAATGGGCAAGCTGGTGTCTTCATAAGCCTGATTGACCAAGGCACTTTCAACAAATCGATGGCGCTCTACGGCGCCCATGGCTTGTAAGACCATGGGGTCTTTTAAGCCTTGTGCGGCCAACTTTTGCACCATGCGTTGCCGCACCGCACTGGAATCTAAGCCCAAGCCCTGCGGGTTTGTGGATGCGGTCTTTTTAGCAGGTACTTTGGCCGGCGCCACCTTCTCTTGGGTGCTGAACTTGATGGGGAAACCGGGGCGCTGTGCCATCAACCCTCCCAAACTTTGAGCTTGGACAAGTTTTGTGACCAGACGCCTGAATTCTCATGGTCTGTGAGGTCGACTTTCAAGGGCGTGATGGTGACATGACCATTCTTGGCGGCATAAAAATCTGTGCCTTCACCATCGTCCATGGCTTCGCCGGCATTGCCAATCCAGTACATTGTTTCACCGCGCGGGCTAAGTTGTGTCATAACGGGTTCTGCCGGATGACGGCGCCCCAAACGACACAAGATGGCTGCCTTGTACTCTGCCGTCTTGTTGGGAATGTTGACATTGAGCAGCCAAGGCGATTTTCCAATGAGTAGCGCTTGTTCAAATTGCGCCACCATGTTTTTGGCAAGTTCTGCAGCAATGTCGAGATGCCCCCACCCTTTTTCTGTTTGAGAAAAAGCCAATGCAGGTATGCCAAACAAATAAGCTTCCATGGCTGCACCCACCGTACCAGAATAGAGGGTGTCATCGCCCATGTTGGCGCCATTGTTAATGCCTGACACCACCAAATCGGGGCGATAGCCCAAAAGGCCTGTTAAAGCGATGTGAACACAATCTGCAGGTGTGCCATTGACATAGCGAAAACCATTTTCACCTTGCCTGACATAAAGGGGGGAATGCAAGGTGAGCGCGTTGGACTTGGCGCTGTTGTTGTGCTCAGGCGCGACCACCTCCACATCGGCCACTTGCCTGAGGGCGTGGTGAAGCGCCACAATGCCTTCAGCACGGTAGCCATCGTCGTTGGAGATCAATATTTTCATGGGTCAGTCCTAGAGTTCAATTGTAGGTCGCTACCGAGACAAGCCGATGGCTTGTTTGCCCTTTATATTCAAGCCATTGAATGATTTTTGAGGAGAATTTCTGTGCACGCTTGGCTCTGTGAAAACCCTGTAGGTGTTGATGCTTTAAATTGGAAAGAAATACCGACGCCCGCGCCCCAATCGGGTCAAGTCTTGATCCGCATTGAGGCAGCCAGTTTGAACTTTCCCGACCTGCTGATCGTTCAAAACAAATACCAAATGAAACCTGACCTGCCATTTGTGCCAGGTTCAGAATATGCGGGTGTGATTGAAGCGGTTGGTGAAGGCGTGACGCACCTGAAAGTGGGGCAATCTGTGGCCTGTTTGTCGGGCACCGGTGGCTTTGGCACACACACCCTCGCACCCGCCAAGTTGTGCATGCCCCTGCCCCCCGGCTTTCCTGCCGTAGACGCTGCGGCCTTCATCATGATCTACGCCACGTCGCACCATGCACTCATCGATCGCGCGGCTTTGAAAGCTGGCGAAACGGTGCTGGTGCTGGGTGCTGCCGGTGGCGTTGGCACTGCTGCTATTCAAATTGCAAAAGCTGCAGGCGCTCGAGTCATTGCTGCTGCATCGACCGACGAAAAATGCGCACTCTGCAAGTCTTTAGGCGCCGATGAAACCATCAACTACACCACGCAAAATATTCGGGAAGCACTTAAAACAATCACTGAAGGCAAAGGCCCTGATGTGATTTACGACCCCGTCGGTGGTGACTTTGCCGAACCTGCGTTCAGGTCCATCGCATGGCGTGGTCGCTACTTGGTGGTGGGCTTTGCGGCCGGCCCTATTCCCGCCCTGCCTTTCAATTTGGCTTTGCTCAAAGGCGCATCCATTGTGGGCGTTTTCTGGGGTGACTTTTCACGCCGCGAACCCCAAGCTAATGCAGCCATGATGACAGAGTTGGCTCAGTGGTATGCACAAGGCAAAGTCAAACCTGTGATTGACAGAACCATGCCGATGAGCGAATTAAAAGCCGCCTATGCCCACATGGGTTCACGTGCGGTCATGGGCAAATTGGTGATGGTCAATTAAGAAAGTAGCGCTTGCTTTGCGCAGGCGCAATCTTCTGAATTATTTTTTCTTTTTGAAAGCTGGGTCATAGCGTTTGATCCAGTCAAAAAACTCGTGGTACCAAATCACGTTGTTGGCGGGCTTCAAGATCCAATGATTTTCATCGGGATACCACAGCAATCGTGCGTCTACTCCCTTTGCCTTAAGCGTGTTGAAGTAGGCCAATCCTTGCGCGTCTGGCACGCGATAGTCTTTGGCACCATGAATGACCAAGGTTGGCGTTTGCATGGTGGCAGCATAGGCATGCGGACTTTGTGAGTGCACCTTCTTCATGTCGTTCCAATACCAGCCACCCAACTCTTGTGCATGCCAACCATAGGCATCGTCAGAGAACATGCCCACCCAGTCAAAGCAACCCGCGTGGCAGACATAAGCCTGATAGCGCCCTGGTTTCACATGCGCATTCATCCATGCCACCATGTAGCCACCGTAGCTTCCGCCTGTTGCAAACACACGCCCTTTGTCGATCCAAGTTTTTTTGCGCAGCCAATCGGTGCAAGCTTCCATGTCTTGCAATTCCAAGTCACCCCATTTGTGGGTGATTGAGTCGAGAAACTTCAAACCAAAACCAGATGAACCGTGGTAGTTGACATTGGCCACCACATAGCCTTGGGCCGCAAATACATGGTAGTTCCAACGCCAATGCCAGACATCGCCAGGGCCGGTGTGCGGCCCACCATGAATGGTGTGAAGCAAGGGGTATTTTTTGGTTTGATGAAAGCCAGGTGGGTAGTGCAACCACACTTGCACATCGTCTCCTTGGGCACCTTTGAACCAGTGCTCTTCGGTGCGGCCTAAAACAATGTCCTTGAGCAAATCATCGTTGAAATGCTCAATGCGTTTTGCAGCAGACGATATACTGCGCCCCGACTCATCCACTTGGTTGACCAGAATACGACCTGGATGAACTGCCTTGTCAATGAGGGTGACCAATTGCCCGGCCGCTTCATCAAAGGCATGAATGGTGCCACCTTCCGCAACCACAGTAGGCTGCGATTTAGCCATGTCAAAACGCCAGACGTGTTGACGACCTCGGTCTTCTGCTTTGCACATCAACGCACTGCCGTCCTCGCTCCACTTCAGAGGCATTTGGGGTTCACGGTCCCACTTGGCGCTGACGGTTTTCCAAGGCGTTGCTTGTTTGGTAGATTTAGACGCTGATGGCTTTGGAAGTACAAGCAAAGCCAAGTGATTGGGCTGCGTGTGCTTTAACGCTTGATGCGATGCCAAGAAGGCCAACTGATCGCCTGCTGGGCTGTAGGCAGGTCCTGAAAAATCCCAAGCGGCGTCTTTCACCAAGTAGCGAATGGCAATGACTTTGCTGACCTTCAATTGAATTTCAGACAAGGCCATGCTGGGCGATGCATTCAGACCTTTTTCAGGGTCGAACACGAAAGTGATGTTTTTCCCATCGGCCGAGATGTCAAATTCATTGGCACTGGGTTCACGGCGCGGAAGTTCGTAGTCGGTGCCTTCTAACAAGTCCACCACGTGACCACTCTTTAATTCCATGGTGCACAAATGAGGCACTCGGCCCATGGGCAAGTTGTGATCCCAGTGGCGATACACCGCATCCTCTGTAGCAAAAGCACTGTCTTTGCGTGCTTTGGTTTCCTTGAGTTTGTCTGCTTGTGAAACGCCCTTCAGCTGTGGCCAGGCCCAGGTGATGAAAGCGACGCGTTGGCCATCAGGAAACCATTTGAAATCGACCACACCCGTGGGTACTTCACCTGCGCGCTTGGCTTCACCGCCATCGGGTGGAATCAGGTAGAGCTGAGGCTCCTCGTCCTTCTTGCCGTTTTGCTCTCGATTGGCCACAAACGCCACCCAATCGCCTTGCGGTGAGAACTGGGGGCGGCCGTCTTTGTCGCCACATTGCGTGAGTTGTCTGGGCTCACCGCCTAGGGTAGACAACAGCCAAATAGCACTTTGAATGGTGTTTTCTTTGACAGAGGGTTGTGCGACTGTACACACCACCTGCGCGCCGTCTGGGCTAATGCTTGGCGCACCCAATCTTTGGAGTTGCCACATTAACTCGACAGTGAGTTTTTTGGTGTGGCGAGCGGGTGCTGATTTTGTTTTTGATGCCGTCATCTCCAACAACTCCTGTGGATGAAAAAAAAGAATTTGCTTCAGGCCATCAATTGACGGTCAAATTGATTTTACTTGCGGATATTCTTCTTTAACAAGCTTGTCAATTGCCTTTGCCAATTCAAAGTCTTTGCTTGTCAAGCCATTCGCATCGTGTGTCCACAATTTAATGCGAACAAGGGTGTAGGAAGACACCATTTCTGGATGGTGGTTGTGGCTTTCAGCCAATTCACTCACCCGGACCAACATGGCGATTGCTGTTTTAAAACTATCAAACCGCCATTCTTTGAGGATACTTGAATCTGCGAAGTTGCATGTCCACTGCTTAAGACTTGTCATACAGGCCTCGACTTGAGTGGCAGTGAGTCGATCGTTTGACATTAGATTGCACCCCTTGGAGCGTTAAACAGTGGCCTGGACTTGCAGCGAATGGCTATCACGACTCTCTGCCATTTCGCTCTGAGAAGAGTTGGGTAGCAGCACATTCAAAATTTGACGGACTTGAAGCAAGCGAGGGTCGCCATCATGGGCATCGTCTGTGGTGTCGTTGATGCAAAAGAAATCTAAACTGCCAAACTTTTTTTTGAGATGCTTGAGCGATTGAGCTTCCAACAATTGACCAGTTGCTATGTACAAATGGGAGTGGTCAATGGTTTTGGTCAAGCGATGCGCCAAAGCCCATCGCGGTACAAAGTCGGAAATGATGGTTGGCTTGTTCCAAGTGCGAAAAACAGTTGACCTGACCCGCTCAAATAACTCTGGCGCATCTCTTTCAATCTCCAACATCACCGACTTCAGCATGGGCCTTGGAGAATGTGAGAAAGTTCTAGAGGTATGCTGATACTGAGGGTCCATTTTTCTGGCACTTGATTCAGCTTGCAGGGTCGAGTTGTCCAATTTTGTTTGAAGCCATTGCTTAGACAGTCGACTGGCATTTTCAAGGGAGGTCGATTCAGCCTGCAACTTGTTGCCAATCACCTCAGGCTCATCAGACCAAGAAACATAAAAGCCATTCTCAAAAAACCAACTGTCCAAACAGACTGGCGCACCAAAGAACACATCGTCGTTCAAATAAAAATAGCGTTCTGAAAGCCCTGGAATGTGATGAATATAAGACTCGATATTGCCTGAATCAAAGGTGGGCAAGGCTGAATGGGGAATCAGCTGATGGTGGTCAACCAAAGTAATTTGATCTGAGGCTTGAAACCAATCGGGCACCTGACCATCTGTGACGATATAAATGTGTCCATGTTCAGGAAAGAACTTTTCAAGTGCGCGCAAGCTAAACCGCAACTCGTCGTTGTCGCGGTAACGACCTTCAACATTTCCAAACTTGGCAAAACCTAAGTTGCCAGTCGCTTCTAACTTCTGAGCAGATTTCTCGCGCTTGGCGCGCCACTCATCATCGTTGCCATTCACCCAAAGGTAAACGATGTCGATTGCGGGATTGAAAGTCTTTGAAGTTTGATTCAAAATGGGACAGGTTTGACATAAAAATGTCATTAAACCATTTTTCAAACTCAATTTGAGGGATGAGGTTTTGTCATTGAGTTGCTTGATTGGGGTTCAGTCCCGACAAACAAAAAGGGTTTACAAGAAATCTTGCAAACCCTTTGAATTTGATGGGGTGGCTGATGGGGCTCGAACCCACGACAACAGGAATCACAATCCTGGACTCTACCAACTGAGCTACAGCCACCGTAGAAGCGG
>CAIODE010000046.1 GCA_903856875.1 uncultured Burkholderiales bacterium | reverse complement strand
CGAAACAGCGGCAGATGCAAGTCCTGCCAAGCCGGCAGTTGGCTCTGATGCAGTTCAATTGAGCAATGTCACGGCCCGCGCCATGGCCGAGCCTGATTTTGACCGCGTCAAAGTTGAATCAATCAAGAAAGCGATTCAGGATGGGCAATATCCGCTCGACCCTCGCCGCATTGCTGAAAGTTTCCAAGCGCTAGAGCAAATGATCAGTGACTGAGTCTGTACTTTCATTAGCTACCCAGCTGTCAAAGCTCTTGTTGTTGGAGTTTGAAGCTCTGAAAGTACAAGACTTGGACCGCTTCGAGTCCCTGCAACCCGGCAAAAATGATTTGTTGGCCGGGTTGGCAAAGCTCTGCCCGTCTGCAGAAGACCTCCAAAACTTACCTGAACATGAAGAATTACGCGAACTCCTCATAGAGTGTCGCGATTTGCATCGTCGCAACGCCGTGTTGATAGAAAGAAAACTCGACACCATCCGGGGTACCTTACACAGTTTGCACACAGGTGAAACTGGAAGCCCTGTTGAAGTTTATGACCGATTGGGCCAAGTAGCACGGTTTAGCAAAGGCCGTGGTTACCAAGAAATTTGATTCAAGCCGCCTGATCTTTCTCATCGCCAGGGCGCATGTCCTTCAGCCAATAAACCCAAGACAACACCACCGCTACAGCCGTATACAGCTCACGTGGAATTTCTTCGTCCACATTCAAACGGCTGAGAAGTGCCAAGAGTTGTGGGTCTTCTGAAATAAAAACGCCTTGCTTTCGCGCCTCTTCAATCATGCGCCAAGCCAAATCTTCCTCCCCCTTTGCGGTCACCACGGGCACGGGGTTTTTGCCGTAGGCCAGTGCCACAGCTTTGCGTGTGAAGTTGCTCATGCCGAAACGTCCACCACCAAACCGCGACCAGAAGGTGTCCAAACGGATGATTCAATAGGCCTTGCACCATGAATCACTTGAAAGCTTTTCATAGTGAGCCCAGCGTTGGCTAACTCTTGTCCCAAAAGATTAGATCGAGAGCGTGCTTGCGACACCACCTTGGAATCTTCGGACCACATGGTCATGTCAACTTGTTCCGAATTGGCCAACTGAGTTTTGAGCCAGACAGGTCCTAGCTGCTCACTCTTTGAATGAACATTGATGATCAATAAAGGTGATTCACCATCCTGTTTGGGACCTCGTCTGATGGTGAGTTCAACGGGGTTGGCATCGGCAAAAGGCAGCGTTATGTTGAACAGCACTTCTTGTTGAGCCTGTGCTTGAACGGCTTGTACTTGACTGGCTTCTAAATCGTCTACTGCGCGCTGCAATCTGGAAACAAGGCCGATTGACTCTGCGTCGTCTCCATCGCTCGATTGAATGCCATTGAGGTTGTTTATGCCAAGGGCATCGATCAGCCTTCGCAACATTTGCTTGGGATCTTGTGAAGACATTGGAATGCCTCTAGACAACCAAACTTCTGAACCCATTGCGCCCATCATGGCTTGCTTAAGGGCCCCTGGCGTGAGCTGTGCCATGCTCAGTTGCAAACCGCGCCACTGGGTCAACAAGTCGGGTCTGGCTACGGTTTGAAGCAAGGCATCTAAGGTGCCAGGTTTGTAGAGTTGAGATAACTCTAGAGCACCTGTAGGCCTGTAAAGTAAATTGGCAATTCGAGATACCACTGGCGCAAGACCTACCTCTGCCATCAGGGGCTGCGCTGTGAGTGTGAGGGCGGTACTGGCAGCTTGAGTGTTTGCGGGTGGCGGAACTGGTTGTAAATTCCAAGGCCCCTCT
>CAIODE010000045.1 GCA_903856875.1 uncultured Burkholderiales bacterium | reverse complement strand
TGTTGAGGTTCAAAGAAAGGGTGGCTGCAAATCCCAAAGGAGCCCGAACAAACACAGAGTTGTCGGAGCCGCCCGCTTCCAGCAAACACACTGACGTATTTTGATCTTCACTCAAACGCCCCGCCACACAGCATCCCGCAGAACCTCCACCTACCACCACATAATCAAATTCAGAATGCGTCATTGGATTTACCTCGTGACAATGGAAAAATTACCTGGGGCTTTGTCAATCATGCTGAAAAACAAAGCCAAATCAATTGTGCTGCCTTCGATCTTGGTTTGATCCGACAAGAGCAAGTCTTTGGCCCCAGCTTGGCCCAGCACCATTTTGATGAAAAATGGCTGGGTCAAAGTGAGGGTTGCGTTCGCATTTTGATCAGGATGCGCCTTCACATGATGCAACACAGAATTATCAAGGGACAAGACAAAACTTTGTTGGGTGTCTGAAAACACCAAGTTGATTTTCATTTTTTTGCCTTCGGCCTTTGGGGCATTGAGGGATGCGGCCATGGCCTCCAAAAATCGTTCGATGGGCGTTTGGTTCAGCATGTCGATCATGCCTTCGCGCGGCATGCCTTTTTCGGGCGTACCTTCGCGCAATTCCAGTGCGCCTGTGAGGTAAAAGTTTCGCCAAGCCGATGACTCGGCTGCATAGCCCAGTTTTTCAAAAGACTGTGCTAACAAGGCCTTGGCTTGGGTATTTTTGGGCGCCACATAGACCGCATGCTTAAGCAGTTCTGCAGCCCAGCGGTAATCTGCTTTACCCATGGATTCTTGGGCTGCCGCGATCACTTTGTCGACACCACCCATGAGGCTGACGTATTTTTCAGAGGCTTGCACAGCGGGCAAAGGGTCAAGGTTGGAAGGATGCGCATCAAACCAGCCCATGTAGTTTTGGTAGACCGCTTTCACGTTGTGCCGAACCGTACCGTAATAACCCCGCACACTCAAATGCTCGTCAAGCGCTGGCGGCAGCCGAAGATTTTCAGCAATTTCGGCAGCGTTCAGGCCCGCATTCATTTGCCGAACTGTTTGATCGTGAATGAACTGGTAAGTATCTCTTTGCTTGACAATGAAGTCTTGAATATTGGCTGCCCCCCAGACCGGCCAATGATGCTGATTGAACACCACTTCTGAATTTTCGACATAGCGCAAAGAGTCATTCAAATAGGATGCCCACTTGGTGGCATCGCGCACCTTGGCACCGCGCAAGGTATAGAGGTTGTGCAAGGTGTGGCCCATGATTTCGGCGCCACAAAATGCCTTGAAGTCAGGCAAATAGAAAGTGAACTCCGAGGGTGCCTCACTGCCAGGCACATTGTGAAAAACAAAACGAACGCCATCAATCAGCAAGTCCTGTTTTTCTAATTGAACCGTGATGTTGGGTTGCAAAATACCGATCTTTCCAAACGCAACCGCTTTGCCCAAGCCATTGTCCACAAGACCTGTTGGACTTTTGGCTAAGTTGCTGCCATACATGTACATGGCACGGCGGCCCATGGCGGGGCCCATGAGAATATTTTCACTGGTGGCCTCTTCCATAAAGCCCGAAGGTGCAACGATGGGCAGTTTTCGTGCTTTGGCTTCTTCTGCACTCACCACGCCCAATGCCCCTCCAAAATGATCGGCATGGCTGTGCGTGAAAATAAGGCCAGAGACTTTTTGCGGACCCAAATGTTGCCGTGCAAACGCCAGTGCCGCCGCCGATGTTTCTTGTGCAGTCAGGGCATCCACCACAATCCAGCCCGTCTTGCCTTGAATCAAGGTCATGTTGGCCAGATCAAAGCCTCTTAACTGCCAGATGCCCTCGGTCACTTTGAACAGGCCAATTTGGTTGTTCAAAGTGGCTTGGCGCCACAAACTTGGATTGACTGTTGAGGGCGCATCGCCTTGAATAAAGGCAAAGGCATCGAAGTCCCAAATGACTTTGCCCTGTGCATCTTTGATCTGACCAGAAGGTGACGCCACAAAGCCTTTTCTGGCATCGCTTTTTTCAAGCCAATCGGCACTTCTTGACTGCGCTGGTATTTTGGATGAACTTGAAGTTGATTCCAGCTTCTGACAGGCCATCAATCCACAAATTCCCATGCATACCGCAAAGACGCGACCGCCTCGAATCACCTCGTCAAAACTACCGCGCATTGATAAACTCCTTAGCGTGATGTTATAAACCACGCCTGCCGTTTGAACTAGGGGTAATACCCTGTTCATTCAAAGATCATGAGGCATACTTCACACATCAAACTGCATCGTAGATTCTATTTTGACGTCAGCCATTCAAGATCGCCAGAACCCATTGCCCTCTTACGTAGATAAGAAGCGTTTTGCGTGGTTATTTTCTGTCGTGGGGCCTGCTGTCGCACTGGTTGGCACAGTTGCGGTTTCTGGCTTTGGGGTCAGCAGTTGGATCTTATTTTTCCCTTTTGTTTTCTATTACTTCTTTGTGCCATTTTTAGATTTCCTGATTGGCGAGGACATCAGCAATCCACCCGAATCATCGATTGAGGCTTTAGAAGCCGATGCCTATTACCGATGGATCACTTACGCAACCATTCCAATCTTATGGATTGCTGTTATTTTTAACTGCATTTTCCTGTGTACATTTTCATTGACGACATTGGAATGGCTAGCCACCGTCATGGCCACCGGATCGGTTTTAGGTTTTGGCTTAAACGTCAGCCATGAACTGGGCCATAAACTGCAAACAGTGCCTCGGAAAATTGCGCTGTTCAATACGGCTTTGGGTGCCTATGGTCACTTTTCCATAGAACACAACCGAGGTCATCACCGCCATGTGAGCACGCCTGAAGATCCAGCATCTTCCAAAATGGGAGAGAACATCTATCAGTTTGCTTGTAGAGAAATGCCTGGCGCAGCCCTGCGTGCTTGGCGACTTGAAGCTGCTCGGCTACAGCGGCAAACTAAATCTGTTTGGCATTTTGAGAATGAAATTCTTCAAGCGCTTTGCCTAACGGCTTTGGTGCATGGTAGCTTGATCAGCCATTACGGCTTAGACATGGTGATCGTTCTCATTCCAGTGGGAATTTGGGGTGCATTTCAATTGACATCGGCCAATTACGTTGAGCATTACGGCATTCAACGGCTCAAAACAACCAATGGCAATTACGAAAATTGCCAACCACACCACTCATGGAACAGCAACCATTTGGTTTCCAACCTGGTGTTGTTTCAACTGCAGCGTCATTCGGACCACCATGCTCATCCGGGCCGAAGCTACCAATCACTGCGTGATTTTCCAGAGCTTCCCAGGTTGCCCTCTGGCTATTTTGGGATGTTTTTCTTGGCTTATTTACCGCCCCTTTGGTATCGGGTGATGGATCCACTTTTGATCAAAACACTTCAGGGCGACATCTCAAAAATTAACTTTTTACCTAGCGCTAAAAATCGACTGATCAAAAAATTTGGACTTGTAGCGCCAAATTAATTCAAAGCGCATTGTTTGCAACGGAGTGCTTGTCCCACAAGGCATGGCGCCAGTAAAGCGCTATAGCCAAAGTCAAGATCAAACCCAATGCCGAATAAATCCAGGCAGTCGACACATACCCGATGCTTTCAACCAAGGGGCCGCTGGCCAATAGCCCAATGGGCAAGCCCCAAATGGCCAGCATGCGCATGCCCATCACCCGCCCGTGAAACGCCGGTTCAGTCGCGCGCAGCATGACTGCAGCCAAAGGAGTCATGCACAGACTCTGCACAAAGCCTGCCAACATCAGAACGAGCATGCCAAGGTACAAGTTGTTTGTGAATGCAAAAGCAAGATCCAATGAAAACCAAACGGCTGAGGCAGCGATCATGGTTTGGGATGCGAGCAGTTTGAATTTGTGAGTGCTTAAAGTGAATGATGCCAAAAGCCCACCAAATGCAAAACTGGCGCCCAAAAATCCAAGGCCCGTTTGGTTGGTAAGAAAAATATTTTTAGCCGCATAGGGCAGCAAACCCAGCGAAAAAGGGAATGCCAATAAGTTCACCAGAAAAGCCACTGCCATGGCACCCATGAGAATAGGCTTGTGCCAAACATACGTGAATGCCGATTTCAAATCATTCAGTGGACTGGCCAAGGCACCGGTATTCGGTGTTGGCTGAACATCGTCAACCCCTCGAGACAGCCAAAAACTAAGCACATACAGCAAAGTGACAACCGCATAGGCCGAGGTCATGCCAAGAACTGCCACGATGCCGGCACCGGCAAGTGCGCCGGCTATTCTGGCAGACTCGGACGTCATTCTTGAAATACCCAGTGCGCCCATCAACTGCGCTGCAGGCAAGGTTTTGGCAATCAAGGCATTGCGCATCATTTGATCGGAAGGTCTGATGGTGCCCACAATGGCGGCCAATATGAGAACCCTATCGGGCGTTAGGGCTTGGAAATAGGAAAGCAACATGATGATGAAAGCCAACACGGCGTAAATGGCCCTGGTGGACCAGAGCATTCGCCGATAGCCCATTCGATCGCAGACCACACCAAACACAGGTGCCACCAATGAACCTAGGTACTGCAAAGAACCATAAACAACCAACATTAAAACCGAGCCTGAGGCCGACAAGATGTACCAACCCAAAAGGATGGTTTCCATTTCAAAAGCCCATGATGTGGCCAGATCTGCGGGCCACTGGTAGCGAAAGCTTTTAACCCGAAATGAATCACGCCAATTTAAATGAGGCGACGGTGAAGTGTTTGTCATTGCTTTTCATTTTAGGCAAGAACGACAAATTTGGTTTGCAAACCAAGACGACGCCATTTTGTCTAAATGGCTGGCGGCCAACCGATCAAGTCCTGACTCAGGACTTGATGGCCTTAGGCCATTGCCGGCTCTTTGGCTGCAATGGGTAAATAACCCATTTCGTCGAGTGCCTGTGACAATTGCTGCACACTACGCGCAGGATTGTGCAACTTTTCTAGGCCAAACAAGCCAATGCGGAAAGTCATGAAGTCTTTGGGCTCATCGCATTGCAAAGGCACACCTGCCGCAGTTTGCAGCCCTAAAGAAAGGAATTTTTTGCTGTTTTGAATTTCGGCATCTTGGGTGTAGCTCACAACCACACCGGGTGCTTGAAATCCTTGTGCAGCCACGCTTTTGAAGCCGCGAGACTCTAAGAGGCTTCGAACTTGCAAACCCAGTTCTTGCTGCTCTTGCTTGACCTTGGCAAAGCCATAAGACTGCATTTCCTTCATCACATCGCGCAATTGGGCAAGCGCATCTGTGGGCATGGTGGCGTGGTACATGTGGGTGCCAGACTCATAAGCTTCCATGATGTGCAACCATTTTTTGAGGTCGCATGCGAAGCTAGAACTTTGAGTGGCATCAATGGCTTGTCGAGCCCGCTCGCTTAGCATGATCATGGCGCAACATGGCGAACTGCTCCAACCTTTTTGAGGCGCGCTGATCAAAATATCAACCCCGGTCGACTTCATGTCTACCCAAATGGTGCCCGATGCAATGCAGTCCAAGACAAAAAGGCCACCCACTTTGTGAACAGCTTCACCCACTCGTGCCAAAAAAGCATCAGGCAGCATCATGCCTGCTGACGTTTCTACGTGCGGTGCAAATACGACCGCAGGCTTTTCAGCTGCAATTTGCGCTTCAAGCTCTTCAATGTCACAAGGCGCCCATGCCGATTTGGTATCGGCACTCTGCTGACGCGCTTTGAAGACAATCGACCGACTAGGAATAGCACCCATGTCAAAAATTTGTGTCCACCTGTAACTGAACCAGCCATTGCGAATGACCATGACTTTTTGGCCGTGTGCAAATTGTCTAGCGACAGCTTCCATGCCAAAAGTTCCACTGCCAGGCACCAAAGCCACTGAATGGGCCGCATAGACGTCTTTCAAAATGACAGAGATGTCTTGCATCACGCCCTGAAAGCGCTTGGACATGTGGTTCAGTGCTCGGTCTGTGTAAACCACAGAAAATTCGAGCAAACCATCAGGGTCAATGTTGGGCAATAAAGCGGGCATGGTCATTTTCCTAGGAATTAAGAGGGACCTACCATTTTAGTCAAGGGACTTATAAAAGTCTTCAATCCGTTCAAACACAGCATTGAATTGAGAGTTAAGTCAAGGGTTAATACCTACCTGCACACTCTTTTGAGGCACTAGGATCGCACCAAAGGAAATTTACGCATGTCAACCCGTCTCTCTAGCCAACTCTCACTCAGCCAAAATTTGAAGTCAATTCTGCTTCTCTGCTGCTTGCTGCCCACACTGGTTTTGGCACAAGCTTGGCCCACCAAGCAACCCATCAAACTTGTAGCAGTTTTCCCACCTGGTGGCTCTGTTGATCAAGTGGCTAGGATCATTGCACCTGTTTTGTCGCAACAATTAGGGCAAAGCGTCATTGTTGAAAACAAAGGCGGCGCATCAGGCGTCATTGGAACGTCTGCGGTGCTGGCTTCTCCTGCAGATGGCTATACCTTTGCAGTGGTATTTGACACTCACGGCGTGAACCAAAGCTTAATGCCCAACATGCCCTATGACAGCAAGAAAGACTTGGTTCCTCTGATTTTGGTGGGCACCTCCGCCATGGTTCTAACCTCCAATGTCGGTAACGAGTACAAAACTTTTGCAGATGTGGTGGCAGCTGCTAAGGCTAAGAAAAATGTTTCATTTGGCACCATCGGCAATGGCAGCTTAGGCCACTTGGCCATGGCTTTGCTAGGAAAGAATGCCAACCTAGAGTTCAACCACATTCCCTACAAAGGCGGCGGCCCTCTGATGACAGACGCCGTTGCTGGCCATGTGCCATTGGCCATGGGCACTGTTTTCTTAAGCAAGCCGCACATTGACAACAAACGCATTCGTCCTTTGGCTGTGACCTCACTTAAACGTGTGCCTGAGTTTCCAGAAATTCCAACCATTGCAGAAGCAGGGTATCCAGGCTTTGAGGCCCCTGCCTGGTGGGCGCTTTTGGCTTCAGCCAAAACACCACCCGAGCTTGTGAAGCGAATGAACGAAGAGCTGAACAAGGTTTTACAAAACCCAGAGGTATCTCAAAGATTAAGTGCTCAGGGCATCGACATTTCAGGTGGCAGTGTCGACAAAGCCAAGATCTTCATTGACAAACAAATAGACACATGGGCCAAAGTGGTTCGTGACAACAACATCAAGCCAGATTGATGCACTGAGAGACTTTTGAAATAGGGCCTTGCGCCCTATTTTTTTATTTCTCTTCAGGTGTGATTTCCAAAGCAACCAGCAACCTGGCCACCATGTTGTAAGCCGCAATGGCGGTGGTGAGTTCAACAATCTCAGTCGTATTCAGACGCGACTGAAGTTGTCTGAAAAGTGCTTCTTCGACCTTCACTCGAAGCGTCATCTGCGCGGTATATTGCACCACCCACTGTGACATTTGATCCAAAGCGGGGTCGGTGACGCCATCGGCTGGATTGGCTTCTAGCGCTCGTTTTAAACCCTCTAATTCTGCTTGTGTACCGCCTGCATTTAAGAAGTCAGGTGCATGGTGGTGGTATTCGTAGTGCGCACCTGTTAGCAAAGCCACTGCGCAAATACCAAGCTCACATAATTTGCGCGGGGCAGACAAACCCGTTCGCACATTGCGCATGTAGACGTTCCATCCGGCGGCAACTGGCTCGCTCCACAAGAGTGCTTTGTCTAGGTTAAGCAGTGCGCCGCCCCTGCGAGCCAAAATGGTGTCTACCAACTCTTGGGGTTGAGCAAGTTGCTCTGGCGTCCAATCAGGAATGCGCATGCTGTGTCCTTCCGTGTTTATCGGTAATAGGCTTCTACCGTGCCCTTGAGTTTCATGAGCAAGGGATTGCCTTTGCGGTCAAGCGCTTTGCCGGCAGGCACTTTGACCCACCCTTCGCTGATGCAGTATTCCTCTACATCTTTGCGATCTTTGCCATTGAAGCGGATGCCAATATCGTACTCAAAAATAGATGCAACGTAGAAAGGACTGCGGGCATCGATACAGAGGTGGTCAGGCAAATCGGGGCGTGAGTTGGTGTCGCTCATGTCTTTTAAATTTCATCAATACAGAATAGACTTCAATTCTCCAACATTTAAAGGCCATTTGCATGACCGCCGCAACGATTGTTGAACTCGAGAGTCAACACACGGTATCCGAAGCATCCCCCCTTGCGGTGCTAGGCCTATCTGGGACAGTTCTATTAACTGCTTGTGGCGGAGGTGGCGAAACATCCACAACAACCGCTATAGCGCCAGACAACAGTTCGGCGAACAATGTGACCCTCATCGATGCCGCTCGTTTTTTGCGGCAAGCTTCTTGGGGCGGCACAAGCAACGAAATCAAAGACTTGGCTGTATCAGGTCAACAAGGCTGGCTCAATGCTCAATTCAGTGCACCACAGGGTCAATCGCTAACGCATTGGTTGATCGAAAAAGGTTTCAATGACGCCAGCGTGAACAACAACGTGAATGGCGATGGCGGCTGGGTTCAGTCCATTTGGTGGAAACTGTTTAGCGCTTCAGACTTGTTTAGGCAACGGGCCGCATTGGCCTTGTCAGAATTATTTGTCGTATCGCATCTAGGGCTGCCCTTTTCTTGGCGTAATTTTGCCATTGCCAACTATTGGGAAATTCTTGAAGCCAATGCTTTAGGTAACTTTAGAACTCTCTTAGAAAGCGTCACCTTGTCTTCGGCCATGGGCACTTATTTGAACATGAAGGGCAATCAGAAATACGACGCCAAAACAGGACGTTCACCCGATGAAAACTATGCACGAGAAGTGATGCAATTGTTCACCATTGGGCTGTACCAACTGAACATCGATGGCACACTTCAAATGGACTCACAAGGCAAGCCCATTGAAAGCTATGACAACGTAGACATTCAAGGCCTTGCCAAAGTGTTCACAGGTTGGAATACGGCCACTGGCACTGACGCTACAGGTGAATTAGCCAGCGCAGCCTATCGGCATGGTTTGCCCATGATGCTCACCGTCAGTTTGCACAGTCCAGAAGAAAAGAAATTTTTAGGCGTCACTGTTCCAGCAGGCACTGCTGGCGTTGAAAGCTTAAGAATTGCGCTTGACACACTTTTTCAGCACAACAACACAGCTCCGTTCATTGCAAAGCAACTCATTCAACGTCTGGTGACCAGCAATCCATCGCCCGCCTATGTTGCACGTGTTGCCAAAATATTTGTAAACAACGGCAAAGGCGTCAGGGGCGATATGAAAGCCGTTTGGACCGCTATTTTGATGGACACAGAAGCTCGCCAAGTTAACGCAGCTTCAAGTTTTGGCAAACTGTCGGAACCGATGGTCAGGCTGCTTCAATGGGGGCACACCTTTCGTGCCACATCCACCGATGGCGCATGGACTCTAGGTTACACCGATGCCGAAACCTCCTTGGGTCAGATGCCCATGCGATCACCCTCTGTGTTCAACTTTTTCAGGCCAGGCTATGTACCACCGAATACCCAAGTGGCATCGCAAAACCTTGTTGCGCCAGAGTTTCAAATACTGACCGAGCCCACGGTGGTGGGCTATATCAATTACATGGCGGGCACCGTGAACAACGCGCGCAACATCAAGGCCGACTACAGCATAGAAAAAACATTGGCAATAGATCCTACAGCCTTGGTTGCCCATCTGAATCTGTGTCTGGCTTCTGGCGCTCTAACCCCTGCCAGTCAAAGCCTAATTGTCAACGCCATTACCAGCATCTCAGCAGCCACTGAAACAGGGCTACTCAACCGCATTTATGCTGCTGTTCTCATGGTGATGAGCAGCACCGACTACCTCATTCAAAGGTAATGCCATGACCAACAACAATCATTCACACCTCGGCTTGACACGCAGAAGCTTGTTAAGAAGCAGTGCTGCGCTGGCACTACAGCGCGTCAGCATTCCCATGGCAACCAGTCTGGGATTGATGGCCGATGCTGCAGCCCAATCGGCCAACGATTACAAAGCCTTGGTTTGCATATTTTTATATGGTGCCAACGACCACTACAACACAGTCATTCCCTATGACGTACCGACTCACACCAACTATTTCAATATCCGCAAAGGCACACCTGCGGCAGGCACTGTCTACGACGGCATCGCCATTGGCCGTAACTCACTTTCAGCCACTGCTTTGTCCACTGCGCTGAGCGATGGACGGCAGATGGCTTTAAACCCAGAGATGAGCGCACTGAAAACCTTGTTCGAAAACAAACGTGCATCGATCTTGATGAATGTAGGGCCTCTCGTCGTTCCCACCAGCCGCATTCAGTACGACAATAAATCTGTTCCCTTGCCCCCTAAACTTTTTTCACACAACGATCAACAAGCCTATTGGCAGTCCTCCTTTCAAGCTGAAGGCGGCGCTACAGGATGGGGGGGGCGCGCTGCAGATTTACTCTTAAGCAACAACAGCAAATCAACACTCACGTGTATTTCCATCAATGGCAATGCACTCTTTTTGTCGGGTCAAAATGCCATCTCGTACCAGATGAGTTCAACGGGCGCCACCACGGTCAATGCCATCAAAGGCAAATCACTTTTTGGATCGGCCAATTGCGCAGCAGCCTTGCAAACCCTGATTACGCAGTCAAGTTCTTTGCCAATGGCAAGCGACTACACCACAGTGACCAAACGCGCGCTCGACACGTACGACGGCATTGTGGCGGCCATTGGCACGACCTCCAGTGCAAGCATGAACGCACTCTTTTCAAGTTCAGCCACCAACACGCTATCGGCTCAACTCAAAATGGTCGCACGAATGATCGAGCAGCAAGCCGCCTTCGGCATGAAGCGGCAGGTCTTCATGGTGGGCATGGGTGGCTTTGACCTGCATGATTTTTTACCCGATCAGCATCCTGCTTTGCTTCAAAAATTAAGCAGTGCCATGAAAGAATTTGACGATGCCATGACCAGCCTAGGCAAAGGCCCGCAAGTGACGTCCTTCACAGCGTCTGACTTTGGTCGTACCCTGACCTCTAACGGCGATGGCTCTGACCATGGCTGGGGAAGCCATCACTTTGTCATGGGCGGTGCAGTCAATGGCGGGAAATTTTTAGGTACTGCCCCTGAAATAGGACTGACACATAACCAACAAGTTGGCAGTGGTCGCTTGTTGCCAAGCACCTCTGTTGATCAATTAGGAGCTGAGTTGGCCGCCTGGTTTGGCGTCAGTGCAAGCGATGTCAAAACGGTGCTCCCGAATGCCAGAAATTTTGACTTGTACAAATTAGGACTCTTTAAATCATGACAATTAAAACAATTTCAATTGCAATAGCAATTGCAACTTCATGCAGCCTAGCATCCGCCCAAACCCCCAAAGGCGAAATTAAAGCCGGCCCTCTGGTTCACACAGCAGAATCAAGTGCGGGACTTGTCAATGAGGCTCAAGTTGCCTTTCCAGCTCCATTGGTGCAAGGTGCTGTTTATGTAGGCCCCTTGAAAGATGCGCCCAAATTAAGTTCAGCCAAAGTGCCCGTTGTGATTTTCATGCATGGCTCTTCAGGTTTAGGTTTGAAAGCCATTGGTGAGTGGCAGCAATGGCTTGCCAGCTTGGGCATCGCCAGCATTGCACCCAACTCATTTGCACTCAGAGATCGGATGACCTACTCGTCTCCGATTGACAAAGAAACCTATGAAAAGTTGCACGCTTTCAGAGCCACTGAAATTGACATCACCCTTAAAGCTCTCCAGCAAATGTCATGGGCAGACAAAAGCAAAATGGTACTGTCGGGCACCAGTGAGGGCTCTGTGCCAGTCGCTCGCTACACAGGGAAAGAATTTGCGGGTCGCATCATGTTTGCTTGGTCGTGTGAAGACAATTACTTTGTCACAGCGCACAAAACAGCTATTCCAGATGATCAACCTACACTTAACATCATCAGCTCAACAGACCCCTATTTTTCACCTAGCAACACATAGTTGGGCAATGCACAAGCCATAGGCCATTGCGGCGCACTTCTGAAAAGCAATAAAAAAGCCAGTATTGTTTTGATTCCTGGCGGGCCTCATACGGTGCTGACATTTCCCCAAGCAAAGGGGCCGGTGCAAAGCTTCTTAACTGATCTTTTCAAGCTCTAAATAACAAGCATCCTGAATCAGGTATTGCTGCAAAACGGCAATATCCTGATGTTCAAAGCCTAGTGAATCACTGACATGGGCCGCCGCAGTTCCAGCAGCCTGCCCCATGACAAAACATCCACCACTCACGCGCGCAGCAGACTGGCCTTCGTGCGTCATGGAAGCACATCTGCCAGCCACCAATAAATTAGCGACTGTTCGTGGCACCAACATTCGCCAGGGCAAATCGTTGTAAAGCCTTGCATTTGGGCCAGTGGGTGTCTTAGGAAATTGCCATTCAATCTTTCCTTGCGCATGCATTTCCATAGGCCATGCACTGCAGCCGATGCTGTCTTTAAATGAAGCGCAACTGAGAATGTCATGACCCGTTAAAGCATAGACACCTTGAATTCTGCGACTTTCACGAATGCCTACTTGAGGCGCAATTTCAGTGATGTTAGCCTGAGAAAACCCTGGTACTTCGTTTTTCAAAAAACGGAAAAATTCACCAATTTGTTGGCGTCCTTCTAACTCACCCTGACTTAACTGGCGTGCATCTGTGGCGTCCATGGCGCATCCATTGGACTGCGCAATCTGGGTGACGTTGGCACGCCACTCGGATGGATTTTTTTGAGGTCGCAAAATGGCGCCTTCACGAGGAAATTGATAGGCCCCAGGTTTTTCAATCTGCACTTTTTTCATCAACTGATTGATGGCTTGAAATTCACCCACGGCAGCCATAGCAGCTTCGGGGTTGACATGCGCCAATCGAAACATGGTCGTGGGATAAAGACCACTGCCTTGGCCATCGCCAGTTTCATAGGGCACACCTGCGAAAGCCGCTACATCAGCATCACCCGAACAATCGATGAAGCTTTTCGCGAACACGGCTTGACGACCTGATTTGGTTTCTACAAAGAGCGCTTTGATTCTGCTGTCTTCCATGCTGACTTGCGCTGCCCAAGCATGGAATAAAAGTTCAACACCGGCATCCACCATCATCTGATCGGCCACACATTTGTAGGCCGACATGTCGTACGAGCGAACACGAATGCGGCCTTGCATGCCATCTTGCGGCTCGTTCAAGCCTTCCATGGCCAGCAAGCGGTCGAAGATTTCATCGACCACACCGTGAACGACTTGTTTCATTTCGCCTTGCCGCACGCCATACAGACCAGCAAAGTTGGTGACACCGCCTGCCGTGCCCATGCCGCCTAAGAAGCCGTAACGCTCGACCAATAAAACCTTGGCGCCATGTTTGGCTGCACTCCAACTGGCCGCTATGCCTGCGGGGCCACCTCCAACCACCACCACATCGAACTCACCATAAACGGGCAGTTGACGTGCTGGCTCGGACCAATGATTACTCAATGGTGATTCCCGTGCGTTTGATGACAGGTGTCATGACACGCAGTTCTTGAAGCATGAAATTTTTTAATTCAGACTCTGTGCCACCGATGGGCTCCATGTACTGGCCAAAGAGTTTTTCTTTGACATCTGGCATGGCCAAAACAGCATTGATTTCTTGATTCATGCGCTGAACAACTTCAGAGGACGTCGTCGCAGGTGCCATGATGGCCATCCAAGCTACATTTTCGATACCTGTAAATCCCGCTTCTTTCATGGTGGGCACATCGGGTAAGAATTGGCTGCGCTTGGCGGTAGACACAGCCAAAGCGTGCATTTTTCCAGCCTTCACTTGCGGCAATACTGCCACCGCTGGCACGCAAGCAAATTGCACATCACCCTGCAAAATAGCCATGATGGCAAGTGGTGAAGAAACATAAGGAATGTGAACAGCAAAGGTGTCTGTCTTCACTTTAAGAAGCTCTACACCCAGCTGTGACAAGCTGCCAATGCCAGTTGAGGAGAAATTAAATTGACCTGGCTTGCTGCGCATAGCAGTAATCAAATCAGACAAAGAATTGATGCCTGAATCAGACCGTACGGCACACACATTGGACTGCCCACCGGCCAATACAACGGGCCTCAGTTCAGTGAATGGGTCATAACTTAGTTTTTTATAAAGCACGGTGTTGTAAACCAAGGGGCCGTTGGTACTGATCAAAAACGTGTAGCCGTCGCCCGCTGATTTAGCGACAAAGCCAGATCCCGTATTGCCGCCTGCACCAACGCGGTTTTCAATGACAACGGGTTGCCCCAGTCGTGCCGACAATTTTTCAGAAACAATTCGGGCAATCACATCTGGCGATGAGCCTGGGCCATAGGGCACTACCAACTTAATGGGACGATTGGGCCAGGCAGTTTGTGCGAAGGAAGAAAAAGATGTCGTTAAAAAAGTCAGTGCAGTTGCACCTAGCAACAAAGCCAGCAATGCACGGCGATGCCACGAATGGGTTTGTGTTCGAGCCTGTATCAAAGTATTTGAGTGGGTTGTAGACATTGACTTCATGATTTCACTTCTTCAGTTTGAGCAAACAATTCTTGTTCAGCGGCTATAAAACCTGCCACCAT
>CAIODE010000044.1 GCA_903856875.1 uncultured Burkholderiales bacterium | reverse complement strand
CGCAGCGCTTGGCAGGCGGCGTGGTGGGCAAAAAAGTGGGGGAAGGCTTCTACAAATACGTTGACGGCAAAGCCATTTCAGCCCCCGAGCCCGCTGTGCCCGAAGTGAGAGAGTTTCCACCTGTTTGGGTATCACCCCGTGCCTCAAGGCGCATAGAGCTTTTACAGCTTCTCAAAGATTTGGGCGCCAACATTGAAACGGGTGCCTCACCTTCCCCGCATGCCTTAACCCTGGTGGCGCCTTTAGGTTTTGATATCACCACAGTGGCTGTGGTGGAACGCCTTGATCCAGCTCGCACCATCGGCATAGACATGTTGTTTGACGATGCCGCCACCAAGCGTCGCGTACTGGCCACCAACCCTGCCACACGATCTGACATGCGCGATGCGGCCCACGCCCTGTTTGCCAAAGATGGCAAAGCTGTCAGTGTGGTGAGAGACAGTGGCGGCTTCGTTACCCAACGGGTTGTGGCCAACATCGTGAACATCGCTTCTGACATGTGCCAACAAGGTGTTTGCACACCACAAGATTTGGATCTTGCTGTCACTTTGGGCCTTGGTTATCCCTTGGGCCCACTCGCACTGGGTGACAAATTAGGCCCTACCAATGTTTTGGAAGTGTTGTTCAATTTGCAAACTGTCTATGGCGATCCAAGGTATCGCCCAAGCCCATGGTTGCGCCGTCGAGGCGCCATTGGCTTGTCCTTACTCCACACCGAGGACTGAACCATGTCTGCTCAACTGCTCAGCACCAGCGAAGGCGCTACCCTTATTCTCACTTTGAGCAATCCTGAACACAGGAATGCACTCGGCCCAGAAATATATGCAGCAGGGGTCGAAGCACTGAGCGTGGCCGAGACAAGTTCTGAAATCAAAAGCGTCATCATCACAGGCGAGGGTGACATATTCTGTGCGGGCGGTAATTTGCAAAGACTGATCCAGAACCGCCAACAAGCGCCTGAACACCAAGCTCAAAGCATCGAAGGCCTGCACAACTGGATTGAAACCATCCGAACCTTTCCAAAGCCCGTGATTGCAGCTGTTGAAGGTCCTGCAGCAGGCGCAGGATTTTCTTTGGCCTTGGCATGCGACATGATTGTGGCGGCTCGAAACAGTGTGTTTCTGATGGCCTACTCGAACATTGCACTGTCCCCCGATGGTGGCGGCTCCTGGAGTTTGTCCCGCAGCCTGCCGCGCCAATTGGCCATCGAACTCTTGATGATGGGCGAACGCATCGGTGCCGAAAGACTTCATCAATTGGGCGTAGTCAACAGGCTGTCTGAACCCGGGCAAGCACTGGGCACAGCCCTCACCATGGCCAATCTTTTGAATCAAAAGGCCCACAATGCCTTGGCCAGCATCAAGGAACTGGTCAATGAGGCCGATGCCGCCTCCTTGAATCAGCAACTGGCTTTGGAACGCGATCATTTCGTGAAGAACTTGCACCATGCCAATGCTGGCATTGGTATTTCAGCTTTTTTGAACAAAGAAAAACCTCGCTTCGAGTAAGACTAGGTCTCTCAAGCGACAAATTCTCACAACCCAGTCACTCAAAAGACAGTCTATGGACGAACCCATTCTTACGATGGAGGAAAGAGAATGCATCAACGCCGGCCGTTGGTTCTCTTCCCTTTCACCTTCACTCAGGCACGACATACTTCGATGCGCTTACGTCAAACGCTACAAAGACGGCGAACTCATTGCAGCCCGCGGAGAACCGCCGGAGCAGTGGATCGCCTGCGCCAAGGGAGCGGTACGTGTCAGTTCCACCTCGGTATCGGGCAAATTGATCACCCTCACCTATGTCGAGCCAGGCATTTGGTTTGGCGATGTCGCCATCTTCGACGGCGACAGGCGCACGCACGATGCTTACGCACACGGCGAAACCACCACACTCAATGTGGCCAAGGCAGATTTCAAGAAAATTTTGGCTTCGCACGTCGAGTTGTACGACGCCATGTTGCGCTTGCATGCACGGCGCATTCGGCAGCTGTTCGGATTGGTCGAAGATTTAAACACTTTGCCTTTAAGGGCTCGCTTGGCCAAACAACTCAATCACTTGGTTCGCAGCTACGGCGTCCCCAGTTTGTCCGATGCCAAAGCCATTCGAATCAGTTTGCAATTGGCGCAGGAAGAACTTGCTCAGTTGTTAGGCGCTTCTCGGCAACGTGTGAACCAAGAGCTCAAGCAAATGGAACGCGAGCATGTCATCAAAATCGAACCCGGTGGTCTCACTGTGCTCGACAGAGAAGCGCTTATCAAAATCGTGGATTCGGACAACTGAACGCCAGCACCCTGACCCTCTCTTCGTTCATTATTCACAGCGGTAATAGCCATGAGCCAGTTTGATCATTTTGTGGGCACACGCCCAGTCACCGGCACCCATGCCTTTGATGTGCCAGTCCTTGAGCGTTGGCTTGTTGCCAACATGCCGGGCTTTGAAGGCCCCCTCAGCGTTGAAATGTTCAAAGGCGGACAATCCAACCCAACTTACAAACTCATCACGCCAAGCTGCGCCTATGTGATGCGCGCCAAGCCAGGGCCCGTGGCCAAACTTTTGCCATCGGCACATGCCATTGAGCGAGAGTTTGCTGTCATGAAAGGCCTTGCAGGCACAGCGGTGCCAGTGGCCAAAATGCATGTGCTGTGTGAAGATGAAGCCATCATTGGGCGTGCTTTTTACGTCATGGAATTTGTGGCTGGCCGAGTCTTGTGGGATCAGTCTTTGCCGGGCATGACCAACACCCAACGCGGCGAAATATACGACGAAATGAACCGCGTCATTGCAGCGCTGCACACTGTGAAATTTGCTGAGCAAGGCTTGGCCAATTATGGCAAGCCTGGCAGTTACATCGAACGTCAAATTGGTCGCTGGAGCAAACAGTATGCAGCCTCCCAAACGCAGTCCATTCCAGAAATGGACCGCTTGATAGCTTGGTTGCCTGCCAACATTCCAAATAGCGCCAAAGATGAATCGCTGGTCAGCATTGTGCATGGCGACTTTCGCCTAGACAACATGATGTTTCACCCCACTGAGCCCAAAGTTTTGGCGGTGCTTGATTGGGAGCTTTCCACTTTAGGTCATCCACTGGCTGACTTCAGTTACCACTGCATGGCATGGCACATCAAGCCAGGCTCTTTCCGCGGTATTGGCGGCTTAGATCACAAAGCATTGGGCATTCCAGAAGAAGCCGAATACATCCAACGTTATTGCCAACGCACGGGCTTCACCACACCCGAGAAACTGGCACTCGATTGGAATTTCTACATGGCCTACAACCTCTTTCGCATCGCCGCCATTTTGCAAGGCATTGCCAAGCGTGTTGTAGACGGAACGGCTTCTAGCGATCAAGCCAAAGCTTCAGGCAACGGCGCTCAACCCATGGCCGAACTGGCTTGGCACTT
>CAIODE010000043.1 GCA_903856875.1 uncultured Burkholderiales bacterium | reverse complement strand
TCGTCATACAAATAAGCAAGATCAAAGATTTCAATGACTGGTTCGCCAAGCGCTTGCACGACAGGGTTGTCTGTAGGCGGCACATCCATCGGACCAACATGTCGCATCTGCATTCGGCCGTCAATGGAGTCGGCGGAAATGTGAATGCCCTGCCCAACACACATTACGCACAAGAGCAGCACAGTAAGAGTCTGCCACACGCGTGCTCCACGAGCTGTTGCGCGCGCAAAAAAGTTTAGAAAAATCAGCGCGAGAACGATTGGCGCCAAGATGTGCATCCAGTCAGCAACTCCCGGAAGGCCGCGCGCTGCCGGCGCGAGTGCATTGGCGATCGGCCTGGCATAATCAAGAAAGTAGCACTGCAATAAGAGCAAGCCAAAGAGGCCGGTCTCGAATCGTCGTGGAGTCGAAGGGGTGGATGTGGTCATAAGAAAAAGTGTACAGAGTGTCGTTGACCCAAATGATTTTCTGAAGTCGGGATGGGAGTAAAACATTCATGCGCGCACCCTATAAAAAGGGAGGATGAAAAGCAGTGAAAGCTCGCGCGCCACAAAGCGAGTTGCGTCTGCTTGAGATAGGCTTGGAATCGTCTTGGAATCGGCTTGGAATCCCCCTGCTCATCACCGTACCGATCACGCAGGTCACAGATACTTTTGATTTTATAACCTCATTTTTATTTTGGAGATTTTTTTATGTCTAAAGTGCGTGCCTTAATTTCGCCCTTCGCCGCGATATTCAGTTGCCTGACCTTGGCCAGCCTGCTGCATGCAGAGCCTCCGCTTAAAGCAGCAGTTTCCAATTCAGTCGGCATGCAAATGCAAGAACTCCCTGCCGGAAAATTTCGCATGGGGGAAGGCGTTTTCGAAGTTGATGTCACGCTCACGCGACCGTTTGCGATCGCCACACACGAGGTAACGCAGCGACAGTGGATAGATGTGATGCACACGCAGCCGTGGCAAGAAGGCGGCGATAGTAAAACGACTGATCAGAAGTTGACTACTGGAGTTGCAGTTGGAATTGCAAAGAGCAACGTGGCAGTCGGTGACGATTACCCAGCAGTCTGCGTCGAGTGGGATGCTGCTCAGGCCTTCTGCCAGAAGCTCACCGCTCTCGAACGTGCGAGTGGCGCGTTGGCAGCCGATAGCGAGTATCGACTGCCAACAGAAGCCGAATGGGAATACGCATGCCGTGCCGGTACCACAACGGATTTTTCATTTGGCGACGACCCATCGCTCCTGGGCGACTATGGCTGGTTTCGAAAAAATTCCAGCGGCCATGCGGAGAAAGTTGGCACTAAGAAGCCAAACGCATGGGGGATTTATGACATGCAAGGCAATGCGTGGGAATGGTGTTCCGACTGGTTGCTCTGGCCAGCCATGACACTTTCAGGCGGCGAGGATCCGACTGGCCCTGCGGCTGGGACGTTTCGATCGTTGCGGGGTGGATCGTGGTGGTTCTCTGCGGAACTCTGCGAGGCCGCCACACGCACCATGCTCCCGTCTTACGAATTATCGATGTTTGGCTTTCGGGTTGTACGAAGTGCCGTGCGACAACCACTCCAAGCAAATCAACAAAAGGATTTGCCAAAAACTCCGGCGCAAGAAAAGCCCCAACTTAGTGCGACGCTTCCCAAGGCCATCCCGCTTGAAGAGATCGAAATTACACCCGACGTTGTCTATGGCCACAAAGATGGAATGGCTCTCACGTTTGATATGTTCCGACCAACCAAAAATTCCAAGGGTGTTGGAGTGCTGTATATGGACACCGGTCTTTGGGTTTCGATGTGGACACCACCCGAATTGAAGCTTGGCTTCTTCAAGCCCATCATTGATGCGGGCTACACCGTGTTTTGTGTTCACCACGGCAGTAGTCCCCGGTATCTGCTTCCCGATATGGTTCCTGACACAAAACTAGCTCTGCGTGTGATCGAGGAGCGGGCTGCGGAATTCAAGGTCGATCCCAAGAGGCTCGGCGCGTTTGGATTTAGCGCTGGCGGCCAACTCGCACTATGCCTCGGCATGACCGACGACGCGGAGAAGCCGCTTGAAGGCGAAGAGCGGTCCGGGATTGCTGCGATTGCAGTCAGTTTTCCCGTGAGCGACTTGCGGGGTATCGGCAATCCAGAGAATCCGCTGCGTAAAGGAATTCCCGCGCTGCGTATTACTGAGCAGCAGGCAGAAGCTTGTTCGCCGATTCTGCTCGTGCGACCACACGTGCCGCCGACGCTCGTGATACACGGCACCCGCGACCGATTCATTCCGCTCGTGTGCAGCGAACGGCTCTGCGAATCGCTGACGAAAGCAGGCGTCGACAACGAATTAATTATGATTCCCGGTGGCGACCATGGCTTTGATTCACTGGGCAATCACGAAATGTTTGCCGCCATCGTCCGCTGGTTCGACAAGTACCTTGACCCGTCAGCGCCAGCAAAGTAATGCGGGCAAGTGTGATGGAGAAGTGTTACGGGCAAGTGTGACGGGCAAGTGTTACGGGCAAATCGTAAGACTGCAGCACGTCGTTCTGCCCGTAAAGGTTGGTGGCGAACGTCTTGCCAACAAAATCTTCATCAATGCGTATCACATCCCTGCTCTGCCGTTGACGCCGACTTGTTCGCGATCTTCTCCTCTGCACGTTTCCTGCACACAAACCCTTGCTTTGGCAACGAGTCTTTGCCAC
>CAIODE010000042.1 GCA_903856875.1 uncultured Burkholderiales bacterium | reverse complement strand
GCATAGGTGCTCGCGATTTGGGTGAGTGCATGCGCATACAGCTCAAAGCCATCATGAAAGACGAGCCCGACAACGAAGTGGCGCCAGTGGCTTTGAAAATTTGCGCACTGCCCCTAGAGTTATTGGCCAAACGCGACTACAAACGCTTGGCCGTTCAGTGCGGCGAAGACGAAGCCCTTGTCAAATTGGCCCTCACCTTCATCACGCGCTTAGAGCCCAAACCTGGCCGCCCCTTTGCCAATGCAGAACAGCACGTCATCGTGCCCGATGTGTTGGTCATTGGCACACGCAAAGGCGGCGAGCCGCACTT
The DNA here is from genome assembly GCA_903856875.1 of uncultured Burkholderiales bacterium. GTDB lineage: Bacteria > Pseudomonadota > Gammaproteobacteria > Burkholderiales > Burkholderiaceae_C > Limnohabitans_A. Next base: position 3,388 of record CAIODE010000042.1, on the reverse strand, counting down.
TAGAGTGCAACTCAATCCTGATGTGATGCCCAAATTGCGCGTTCACGATATTTATGCCAACGCATTGCGCGGTGGCAAAGGCGAAGGCCATTTGGGTTTGCAACAGCGTCTGCAAGAAGCGCGTTGGTTCATTAAAAACATTCAGCAGCGCTTTGATACCATTCTGCGTGTGTCCACCGCCATTGTGGAACGCCAACGCAACTTCTTCATACATGGCGAACTGGCCATGCGGCCTTTGGTGTTGCGTGAAATTGCCGATGAGTTGGGCCTGCACGAGTCCACCATCAGCCGCGTCACCACCGCCAAATACATGACCACGCCCATGGGCACCTTCGAGCTGAAGTTTTTCTTTGGCTCAGGTCTGGGCACCGACAGTGGCAGCGCCGCTTCCAGCACAGCTGTGCGTGCGCTCATCAAACAATTGGTGGCAGCAGAAAACCCCAACAAACCCCTCTCAGACAACCAACTGTCTGAAATGCTCAAAGAACAAGGCATCGATTGCGCGCGGCGCACCGTGGCCAAATACCGCGAGGCGCTCAAAATTGCGCCCGCCAACCTGCGTAAAACTCTGTGAACTCGCTTCAACTTTTCATGCCTTGCGCCGCCGGCGTTGAAGGCTTACTGGCCGACGAGGTCCATCAACTCACCGGGCTCACAGGCAATGATTTGCTCACGGGCCGTGGGGGCGTCATGGCCAATGCGTCTTGGCGCGATGCCTTGCGCCTGAACTTGCACAGCCGGCTTACACAACGTGTTCTCATTCAACTTTCGCAAACTTTTTACCGCAGCGAAAAAGATTTGTACGACGCCGCCTTTGCGGTGGCGTGGGAAATTTGGTTCACCACCAAGCAAACCTTCAAAATTGAAATCACAGCGCAGCACAGCCCACTGACCAGCCTCAACTTTGCGGCCCTCAAAATCAAAGATGCTGTGGCCGACAGATTTCGCGACAAACGGGGTGAGCGTCCCGACGTTAACACCCAGTGGCCTGACGTGCGCATTTACGTGCACCTCACCACCGACAGCTGCACGCTGTACATGGACACCTCGGGCGAGCCCTTGTTCAAGCGCGGTTGGCGAGAAGACAAAGGCGATGCGCCTCTCAAAGAAACTTTGGCCGCCGCCATGCTGGCCGCCAGCGGCTGGGATGCGCACACCCCCTTGTACGATCCGTGTTGCGGCAGTGGCACCATTGCCATTGAAGCTGCGCAAATTGCGTGTGGCATTGCGCCTGGCATTCTGCGACGTTTTGGCTTTGAAAAATTATTACCTTTCCAACCGCATGTGTGGGAAGCCCTCCAAAACGACGCGCGTGAACAAGAGCATGAGCCCACGGCAGAAATTCACGCGTCTGATGTTGCCTTCCGCATGGTCGACTTCACGCAGCGCAATGCAGAGCGTGCAGGCGTAGGCGAAGTGGTGCAGGCGCGCGGTGGCGACGCACTTCAGCGCATGCCCCCTTGCGAAACACCTGGCCTCATGCTGCTCAACCCGCCTTATGGCGAACGCATTGCGGCAGCGGGTGTAGCTGGCGTGTCGAGCAGAGACAGAAACCGTGAAGACGCTGGCTTTGGCCGAACGCGCGATAGCGTTGACTTAAGTAGAGCACGCGAAGTGGCCGAAGGCGACGATGGCGGCGAGTTCTTCTCGCAACTGGCCTCGCATTGGAAAAAGAACTACAACGGCTGGACCGCTTGGATGCTCACACCGGACCTCAAGCTGCCTACCAAAATGCGCCTCAAAGAATCACGCCGTGTGCCCATGTGGAACGGCCCCATTGAATGCCGAATGTTTCGCTTCGACCTCATGAAGGGCTCGGTGCGTGACAAGCTTTGAGGTTAAGGAACATGTTCAGGATGATGCACAAGCTGCGTCTGCTCAAGTGGCTCAGGCTTGGGTGATCGACACCAACATCGTGCTCGATCTTTGGTTGTTTGAAGATCCCGCGACTATCCCTTTGCGTGCCGCACTGCAAAGCGGCGCCATTTCGCACTTGGCTACCGCAAGCATGCGCGACGAGCTAGCTCGGGTATTGACGTATCCGCACCTTATGAAGCGCATGGCCAAGTCCAAGATTCAAGCTCAAGACATATTGAACCGCTTTGACGAACACCTGTTGGCAGCAGAGCCTGCAGCCAAAGCGCCCTTCACTTGCAAAGACCCTGACGATCAAAAATTCATCGACTTGGCAGTCGCCCACGCCGTGCCCTTGCTCAGCAAAGACGCCGCCATTCTTTGCATGAAAAAACGTTTGTTTCAATCGGGCGTGGTATTGAACCCCTCCGCGATACCCGCCCTCTGAACACTGGAACCTCTCATGACCGGCCTACAACCCGAAGACTTTGACGCCCTAGACGACATCTTGGACGACTTGCGCACGCGCTACGAAGAAACTCCGCAATGGGAATTTTGTGAAGGCTTCATGGTGGCACTCATTTGTTGTCGCCGCGATATGCCAGAAGCAGAATGGTTGCCAGTCTTGTTGGGCCTTGAAGACGATGAAGGCAGCGCAGGCTTTTCTGATGAAGCGCAAAAAGTTAAATTCTTGAATTTGTGGCAACAACGTTACGACGAAGTCAAAATAGCGCTTGATACAGAAATCAAAGCCCTCGACGAAGACAGCGCCTATGCGCCCGAAGTGATGGATGTGCGAGGCGCCATTGCCAGCTTGCCACCTGAAGAGCGTGCAGAAATTGCAAGCGAAGAAATTCCAGCCTTTGCGCAGGTCTGGGCTTTGGGCTTTATGTTCGTGGTTGAAAACTGGCCCGATGAATGGACCGCACCGAAAGACAAAGAAGCCGCGCAGTGGCACGACACTGCTTTAGAAGCCATCGTGGCGCTCACAGAAGACGACACCGATGAGCCAACACTGTCTGCCTTGAGCGAAGACGGCCCCTTAAGTGTCAGCGAGTCACGCCTGAACGTGTATGGCGAAGCGCTGTGGGCAGTCTACGATCTGCGAGAAATTTGGCGCAACATGGGACCGCGCGTTGTCCAAGTGATCAAAGAGGCAACGCCCGGTCGCAACGATGTTTGCAGTTGCGGTAGCGGCAAGAAATACAAAAAGTGCTGCGGGGCCAACTAAGGCACTTTGTTTAAACCATGAAAGCGCGTAAGCTTTCGACGGTGAGGTCTGGCAGTTCTTCTGGAATAAAGTGACCTGAATGCACAACATGGCCTGAGACAAGGCCTGCGCATTGCGCTTGCCAAAGCTCAAGTGGCTTGAACATTTTGTGCACCACACCGCGATCACCCCATAGCACCATGGCATCGCACATGATTTTTTGACTTTGTGCGCGGCTTTCCTTGTCGTGATCCAAATCAATGCCCGCACTGGCGCGGTAATCTTCACAAGCGGTGTGCACTGCTGGCATCAAGTCACCTGGCT
>CAIODE010000041.1 GCA_903856875.1 uncultured Burkholderiales bacterium | reverse complement strand
TATTGTCCTGAAGAGCGCGGCATATTTTCCGCGCTGACCTGCGAGGAAAACCTCATGCTTCCGCCTGCCATTGCCCCAGGTGGCATGACCGTTGATGAAATCTATGAAATGTTTCCCAACCTCTACGAGAGGCGCAGCAGTCCTGGTACAAGGTTATCTGGCGGCGAGCAACAAATGCTGGCTGTCGGCCGCATTTTGCGCACGGGTGCCAAATGCCTTCTGTTGGATGAAATTTCTGAAGGTCTAGCGCCTGTCATTGTGCAAGCACTGTCCAAAATGATCACGGCTTTAAAAGCCAAAGGCTTCACCATCATCATGGTGGAACAAAACTTTCGATTTGCTGCACCTTTGGCAGATCGGTTTTATGTCATGGAACATGGGCAAATTGTGGAAGGTTTCTCCTCACAGGAACTCTCTAGCAAGATGGGCATGTTGCATGAGTATTTGGGTGTCTGACTTTTCTTAATTCAACTGGAGTGATCACGATGAAACGCAATCTTATTTCCTTGGCTGTTGCGGCCGCCTGTGCTTTTGCCGGATCGGCTCAAGCGCAAATTTCCGATGGCATTGTCAAAATTGGTGTGCTCAATGACATGTCTGGTTTGTACTCAGACATCACGGGTCAGGGCTCTGTTGTTGCAGCCAAAATGGCCGTTGAAGACTACATGAAGGCTTCAAAAAGCAGCTTGAAAGTTGAAATTGTTGGCGCCGATCACCAAAACAAACCCGATGTGGGCTCTAACGTTGCTCGTCAGTGGTACGACACAGAAAAAGTCGACATGATTGCCGATGTGCCCACCTCATCTGTGGGTTTGGCCATTGCCAAAATCTCGGCCGACAAAGGTAAATTGCATGTCAACTCTGGCTCTGCCACAGCTGATTTGTCAGGCAAAGCTTGCAATGCCAATACCATTCACTGGGCCTACGACACATGGATGTTGGCCAATGGCACAGGCAAAGCCATTGTGAAAAGTGGTGGTGACACATGGTTCTTCTTAACTGCCGATTACGCTTTCGGTCATGCCTTGGAGCGTGACACCGAAGCCGTTGTGCTTAAAAACGGTGGCAAAGTGGTGGGCAAAGTTCGCACCCCGTTCCCAACGCAAGACTTCTCTTCATTCCTGTTGCAAGCTCAAGCTTCAAAGGCCAAGATCATTGGCTTGGCCAATGCCGGTGGCGACACCACCAACTCGATCAAGCAAGCATTTGAGTTTGGCATTACCAAAGGCGGTCAGAATTTGGCCGGCTTGTTGGTCTTCTTGCCTGACGTTCATTCGCTTAGTTTGGAAAAAGCCCAGGGCCTGATGCTCACAGAAACTTTCTACTGGGATTTGAATGATCAAACCCGTGCATTTACCAAGCGATTTGCTGCTGCCAATGGCGGTAAGTACCCTTCAATGGTACATGCCGGCGTTTACTCCAGCGTCATTCACTACCTGAAAGCAGTTGATGCAGCCAAAACCGATGACGGTACCAAAGTGGCCGCCAAGATGAAGGAGTTGCCAACGGATGATGCCTTATTTGGCAAGGGATCAGTGCGCGCAGATGGTCGCAAAATCCACCCTGCCTATTTGTTCGAAGTTAAAAAGCCTTCTGAATCAAAAGGCCCATATGACTATTACAAATTGGTCTCCACCATCCCAGCTAACGAAGCCTTCCGCCCATTGTCGGAAAGTGATTGCCCACTGGTCGCCAAAAAGTAATTCACTCCTATAGACAGCTGAAATATCACCATGGAAATTTTTGGAATTCCTTCCCAAGCTCTTTTTGGGCAACTCCTAATCGGTCTCATCAATGGGTCCTTTTATGCGCTGCTTTCTTTAGGCTTGGCGGTGATTTTCGGCTTGCTGAACATCATTAACTTCAGTCACGGTGCCCAGTACATGCTGGGCGCGTTTGTGGCCTATCTTTCACTGAATAAACTCGGGATTAATTATTGGGTTTCACTCATACTCACCCCTTTGTTGGTGGGCGCTACGGGCGTGCTCATTGAAAAAACAATGCTCAAGCGCTTGTACAAGCTTGACCATTTGTATGGCTTGCTTCTCACCTTCGGCCTGGCCTTGATCATTCAAGGCGTCTTCCGTCATGAATTTGGTTCTTCGGGCATGCCATACCCGTCACCTGAAGTGTTTCAAGGTGTCTTCAATTTAGGTTTTATGTTCTTACCCAAGTACCGTGCTTGGGTCATTGTGGTTTCTCTTTTTGTCTGCCTCAGTACATGGTTTGTCATAGAGCGCACCAAACTAGGTGCCTATTTGCGAGCTGCCACAGAGAACCCCAGTTTGGTTCAAGCGTTCGGCATCAATGTGCCCCGCATGGTCACATTGACCTACGGTTTTGGCGTGGCGCTTGCAGCCTTGGCAGGTGTGATGGCTGCGCCCATTTATCAAGTCAGCCCCTTGATGGGCGCTGACATCATCATTGTGGTGTTTGCTGTGGTGGTGGTGGGCGGCATGGGCTCCATCATGGGCGCCATCGTGACGGGCTTTGGCTTAGGCTTGATTGAAGGTCTGACCAAGGTTTTTTATCCAGAGGCATCCAACACCGTCATCTTTGTGATCATGACCATTGTTCTGCTGCTTAAACCCGCCGGACTGTTCGGTACTCAAAAGTAATGCCCATGTCCAACGCCTCGCCTACCGTTTTCAAGACTCAGTCATTCACACATCAGTGGGTGGCATTTGCCATCATGGTGTTGTTCTTTGTCATCGCGCCCATTTGGGTATACCCCATTTTCCTCATGAAGGTCATGTGCTTTGCATTGTTTGCCTGTGCATTCAATTTGTTGTTGGGTTTTGGAGGTTTGTTGTCTTTTGGACATGCCATGTTTTTGGGCACTGCGGGCTATGCAGCCGCGCATGCCGCCAAGGTCTGGGGCTGGAATCCAGAGATGGCCGTACTTTTTGCAACAGCGTGCTCTGCAGGACTTGCGCTCATAGCAGGCTCCTTGGCCATTAGACGACAGGGCATTTATTTTGCAATGATCACCTTGGCGCTTTCGCAAATGGTGTACTTCTTATATTTGCAAACACCTTTTACCGGTGGTGAAGACGGCATTCAAAGTGTGCCACGCGGCAAATTGTTTGGCATGTTTGACCTCTCAGAAAACACAGCCATGTACATGTTTGTGCTGGCCATCTTCTTGAGCGGATTTACCTTAATTTGGCGAATTGTCCACTCGCCATTTGGACAAATTCTGAAAGCCATTCGTGAAAACCAAGACCGTGCCGTTTCGCTGGGTTATGACACCGATCATTTCAAGTTGCTTGCCTTTGTCATATCTGGTGCGTTGGCAGGCACTGCTGGCGCCACCAAGGCCTTGGTATTTCAACTTGCTTCACTCACAGACGTGCATTGGTCCATGTCGGGTGAGGTGGTTCTCATGACTTTGTTGGG
>CAIODE010000040.1 GCA_903856875.1 uncultured Burkholderiales bacterium | reverse complement strand
GCCATTGGAGACATCAATGCGTGAAATCGTTCAGAAATATTTGTCGAAAGACATCTCTCGCCGTGGCTTCCTTAACAACATGACTTCTGTGGGGGTGACGGCCAGCGCTGCAGAGCTGGTCTTGTCTTCACTGAACAATGCCGCCTATGCACAAACACCACCCAGTGCGGCAGCTTCTTCTGCTTCTAGCACGGGTGCTGTCAAACAGTTCACCGGCACCGGTGGGGCGTGCTTTGCAGAGCAACTGATGGCCTGCGGCGTGAAATATGTCTTTGGCAACTCAGCCAGCGAGGACGCACAGTTTTACGAAGCCTTGGTTGACAGACCCCAACTCAAATACATCTTGACCACCCATGAAGGGCCTGGCGCAGCCATGGCTTCGGGCTACATCAAAGCATCGCAAGAACCGGCCATTGTGATGCAGGCAGGTTCTGTGGGTTTGATGAATGCCATGGGGCAAATTTACAACGCCTTCAAAGAGCAAACACCGCTGGTGGTTTATTCCTATCGCACTGAAAAATCTCGGATGTCCGGACGCGATAACTTTGAAGAGATTCCCAATCAAGACCAAGTGGTGCAACCGCTTACTAAATACTCATGGATGGCGCGTGGCGCCTCCATGATTCCCGAAACTGTGCGGCATGCTTTTAAAACTGCTTGGACGCCGCCCAATGGCCCGGCCTATTTAAATTGGAACTCCGATTACACGGACGAAAGAACTCGTACAGAAATTATTCAGCAAAGTCATTTCGATACACGCATGCGCGTGCGGCCCAACCCCACAGAAGTGGAACGCGCCGCCAAAATGCTGCTAGACGCGAAGATGCCTATTCTGATTGTGGGCGATGAAATTTACAAAGCCAAAGCAGTGGCCAAGGCCGTGCGTTTGGCTGAACTTTTGGGCATGCCCGTCACTCAAATGCGGCAGATGTGGGTGAACTTTCCCGAAGAGCACCCTCTGTGGGTTGGCAACGCACCCTCAGGCACTCTGGCTTCTATTACTTGGCCTAAAAACTACGATGTGGTGATCAACATTGGCAACAAGATGCAGCACAACGGCGTGAACCCCATTGTGTCGCGTGGCGTTAAATTCATCGACATGCGCATTGACTACAACAACATGGGCAAAGTCATGACGACCGATGTGCCCTTGGTAGCCGATGTTGGTTTGGGTTTAGACGACTTGCTGGCAGCACTTGAGCCCTTGGTCAATGATCGAATCAAATTGATGGCCGCAGAGCGTGCAGTAGAAGTGCGAAAGTACACGGAACGCTCTAGAGCCATTCGCGCTGGCATCATCAACAACCCCGAGTGGAACAACTCGCCCATGATTGCAGACCGCGTCACTTGGGAAGTGGCCCAATTTGCCGATCCCGATGCCATCATCGTGCATGAGGCGGGTTCTGTGGCCATGCATTCGTTTGGCTTCAATCCTGTGGGCGGTAGAGAATTGTTTTTCTATTACGGCGGCCATTTAGGTTCTGGCGTTGGCACAGCAGCGGGCGTTAAATTGGCGCGCCCTAACCAGCAAGTGATTTGCTTGGTAGGCGATGGTTCATTTTTGTTTGGACCCCATGCGCTTTGGAACATGGCCCGTCTAGAGTTGCCGGTCATTACCATTGTGTACAACAACCACGCCTATGGTGGTCCTCACTCACGAACCATTGCCAACGCACCCTCTGGCCGCATGGTAGAAACCGGTCAATATGTTGGCAGCTACTTAGGCAGTCCAGACATGAACATGGCCGCCATTGCCACTGGCTTTGGTGTGCGTTCTGAAG
>CAIODE010000039.1 GCA_903856875.1 uncultured Burkholderiales bacterium | reverse complement strand
TTTTCTAATGCTGGGTTGTGCGCTCATTTGAAGTTTCTTTTTTAAGTTCAACTCAATTGTTATGAAAATACCACAGTTGCGTGACGCCTGTATTTCAAGATTTTGAAGGTGATGCTTCCAGCTGCAAAAGTTGAGTTTTCATTTTGCTCAAGGCGGCTTCAAAATCAGCAACGCGTTTGCGCTCTTGGTCAATCACGGCTGGCGGTGCTTTGGCCACAAAGGCTTCGTTGCTGAGTTTGCCATGTGATTTACCAATTTCACCTTCTAAGCGGGCCACCTCTTTGCTGAGGCGAATCTTTTCAGCCGCCACATCCACTTCCATGAACAAGCAAAGTCGAGCTTCGCCCACCACGGCCACAGGAGCGGCGGCGGAAGCTTTTGTCCACTCAGCTTCATTGTCAAACACTTTGACTTCGTTCAGTTTGGCCAAGGCTTGCAAGACGGGGCCAGCTGTCTTCATGAATTCTGAATCGCCCAGAACATACAAAGGTAATTTGGTGGCGGGAGAGACGCTCATTTCGCCGCGCAAATTGCGGCAAGCATCGACCAAGGTTTTGAGCTTGGCCACATGGGCTTCAGCTGGCTCGTCTATGCGCTCGGGCTGTGAAACGGGGTAGGCAGCAATGCTGACGGACGGGCCCGCACGGCCCGCCACAGGTGCCACTTTTTGCCACAGCTCTTCAGAAATGAAGGGTGTGATGGGGTGCACCAAACGCAAGATGGTTTCGAGCGTGCGAATGAGGGTGCGACGTGTCGCGCGTTGCTGAGATGCATCGCCCGTGTTAATTTGCACCTTGGCAATTTCCAAATACCAATCGCAGAACTCGTTCCACACGAAGTCATAAATGACGTTGGCCACGTTGTCTAGCCGGTACTCTGCAAAGCCTTTGGCCACATCGGCTTCCACGCGCTGAATCTTGGAAGAGATCCAGCGGTCGGCTTGACTGAAGGTCATGTAGCCATGTGCTGGGCCGCCCACGGCACATTCAGCTTTGGTGTGCTCCTTCAAACCACAATCTTGGCCTTCGCAGTTCATGAGCACAAAGCGTGTAGCGTTCCACAGTTTGTTGCAGAAGTTGCGATAGCCCTCACAGCGCTTGCTGTCAAAGTTGATGCTGCGGCCTAAGGAAGCCAAAGCAGCAAAAGTAAAGCGCAAAGCGTCAGCACCGTAGGCTGGAATGCCTTCAGGGAATTCTTTTTGTGTGTTCTTGCGAACCTGCGGTGCGGTTTCGGGTTTGCGCAATCCTTGTGAGCGCTTTTCCAGCAAGGGCTCTAAGGAAATGCCGTCAATCAAATCGACAGGATCGAGCACGTTGCCTTCAGACTTGCTCATCTTCTTGCCTTGTGCATCGCGCACCAGGCCGTGAATGTAGACATGTTTGAATGGCACGCGACCTGTAAAGTGCATGGTCATCATGATCATTCGGGCCACCCAGAAGAAGATGATGTCGTAGCCTGTGACCAACACCGAGGAGGGCAAGTACAAGTCGTAGTCTTGGGTTTTGTCGTCAGATGAGGCAGTAGCCTCTGGCCAACCCATGGTAGAGAAGGGCACCAAAGCAGAGGAGTACCAAGTGTCAAGTACGTCTTCGTCGCGGCGGAGTTTTTTGCCAGGGCCTTTGGCATCTGCTTGGACTTGAGCTTCGGCTTCTGACTTGGCCACATACACATTGCCGTCTTCGTCGTACCAAGCCGGAATTTGATGGCCCCACCACAGTTGGCGTGAGATGCACCAGTCTTGAATGTTGTTCATCCACTGGTCGTAGGTGTTGACCCAGTTCTCTGGCACAAAACTGACTTGACCTGAATGCACGGCATCAATGGCTTTTTGCGAAATGCTTTTGCCAGTGGGGTCTTGTGGGCTGACCTTGTTGACCGCCACAAACCACTGGTCTGTGAGCATGGGCTCTACCACTTGGCCGGTGCGTGCGCAAATGGGCAGCATCAGTTTGTGGGGCTTGATTTCAATCAGCAAGCCTTGCGCTTCCAAGTCTTTGATGACGGCCTTGCGAGCCACAAAGCGGTCCATGCCTTGATAGGCTTTGGGGCCGTTTTCGTTCACGCTGGCTGTGAGTGTGAAGATGGTGATCAGAGGCAAGTTGTGGCGCATCGAACATGCGTAGTCGTTCGCATCGTGAGCGCCCGTGATCTTCACGCAACCAGAGCCAAATTCACGGTCGACAAAGTCGTCGGCAATGATGGAAATCTGGCGATCGCACAATGGCAAGTCAACTTTTTTGCCAAGCAAATGTTTGTAACGATCGTCTTCAGGGTGAACAGCCAAGGCGCCGTCGGCCATCATGGTTTCAGGACGGGTGGTGGCAATGGTCATGCCTTTTTGCA
>CAIODE010000038.1 GCA_903856875.1 uncultured Burkholderiales bacterium | reverse complement strand
GTCGGCTTGTGTCAGGGCGTCGCTGAAAGCAATGGCCGCTTCATAAACGCCTGGCCCCGTTTCTGTGTGCAAGCCTTCAATGGGGACGCCAAATTGCAGCATCTCGTCTTGGATGGCATTGAAGAACTCGCGATTTTGGTTCATGCGCAACAAGGAGTAGCCGAACATGCCCGGTGTGAGGGGTGTGGGGCCTACGCCTTTTTTACTTTCCCATGAATGAGCGTTTTCTAGAAAATTGAACCACTCAAACTCCATACCGCACATCGGGTTCACGCCCATTTTGGCGGCGCGCTTTAAAACTTTCTTCAAAGTTTGACGTGGGCAAAGTGGGTGGGGTGTGCCATCGCTGTTGATGAATTCACCAATGAAGAAGGGTACGTTGTTGTCCCAGGGCACGTTGCGCGCGGTATCTAAATCCAAACGCGCCAAGGCATCTGGAAAGCCATGTTGCCAGCCCGTGACAGAGGTGTTGTCATAGCACTGATCAGAGGAGTCCCATCCAAACACCACGTCGCAGAAGCCGAAACCGCCTGCAGGATAAGGCTCTGCTGCGCCTTTGAATTTATCAATGTGCAAGTACTTGCCACGCAAAATGCCGTCAATGTCGCTCACGGCCACTTTGACTTTTTGAGCACCACTTTTTTCAACCGCTTGAAGTGCAGGGTGTACTTTGGAGGTGGCCATGATCAGTCCTTTGTCAATTTACAAATTCAATGCGGTGAAATGATTCAAGCGGGGGCGCCGCTTGCGATGCCCAAATCTTTCAATGCCAATGACACCGCGTGAACGGCTTGCTGCATTTCAATTGGACCAATGGCACCAATGCAGCCAACACGGAAGGTGTCAATTTCGGTCAGTTTGCCTGGGTACAGAATGAAGCCATATTTTTTGGCGGCTTCGTAGAATTTTCTAAATTCATAATGGGCATCGGCTGGCGCATGGAATGTGACGATGATGGGCGCTTGCACAGAAGGATCTAAGTAGGGTTTAAAGCCCAGTGCAGCCATGCCTTCTACCAATGTTTTAGAGTTACTTTGATAGCGCTTTAAACGCGCAGGCTGGCCACCCTCGTCTTCAAATTGCTGAATGGCTTCTGCCAAGGCCACCATGACATGGGTCGGTGGTGTAAAGCGCCATTGCCCAGTTTTTTCCATGTACACGTATTGATCATGCAAGTCCATGGCCAAGGAAGAATTGTTGCCAGCGCAACTGTCCAATATGGCTTTGCGAATGAATACAAAACCCATGCCGGGAACACCTTCTAGGCATTTGCCACTTGCGGCAATCAGGGCGTCAAAGCGTGTGGTGCGTGCGTCAATTTCCAAAGCAGCAAATGAACTCATGGCATCGACAATCAAGCCTTTGTGGTGCTTTTCGCAAACTTTGGCAATGTCATGCAGTGGGTTTAAAACGCCAGCGCCTGTTTCACAGTGAATGAGGACCACGTGCGTGATGCTGGCGTCTTTTTGAAGCAGTGCTTCAAGTGCACTGGGCGATACGCTTTGATCTTCGGGTGTGGGAACAATGGTGGTTTTACGCCCCATCATGGTGGCGAGTTTGGCCGCACGTTTGCAATAAGCTCCGTTGTCTAAAACCAAAATATGGCCACTGGCTGGCACCACAGTCGCCACGGCGGCCTCTACGCTGAAAGTGCCACTGCCTTGAAGCGGCACGACCACATGCGATTCGTGGCCGTGAACAATGTTGAGCAAGCTCTTTCTCACCCTTGCCGTAACGGCAATGAACTCACTGTCCCAAGAGCCCCAGTCTTTCAGCATGGCAAGCTTGGTACGCAGGGTGGTGGTTAAGGGGCCAGGAGTAAGAAGAATGGCTTCGCGTTGCATGGTGAATGTGTTTCTATTTTTAGAGTGACTGAATAAAATTCAACAAGACTGAAATATCAATTATCGGCCACGCCAGGCCTGAGTTCGTTTGTCTACAAACCAGCTGAGCCAAGCAAATAAAATGGTGGCAGCGCCTGAAATGATAGCAATCAATACGGCCATGGCCGCTGCTGCGCCAATGTCGCCAGCTTCATCCAAATTCAAAATTGCAATGGAGGCGACCTTGGTTTCTGGAGCGTACAAAAATACAACCGCCGAGATGGTGGTCATGGCATTGATGAAAAAGTACCTGGCAATGTCCACCATGGCGGGTGTGCAAATGGGCAAGGTGACGCGCCACAGTGTTTTGTAAAAAGGCACTTTCAGAGATGCGCTTACTGATTCAAATTCAGCGTCAAGTGACTTCAGTGCTGTGGTGGCCGTGAGGTGCCCTGTGGTGTAAAAGTGAACAATGGTGCAAAGTATGAGCAAGGCCATACTTTGGTACATGCCATGCAGTGGGTTGCTGGGCATGTTGAAGAAAAAGATATAGCCCAAACCCAACACCAAGCCAGGGACTGCCATAGGAATGACAGCCAACAATTGCAGGGGGACGCGAACGAAGTTCATGCCCTTGGTTTTTTCAAGCAAATAGGCTGTCACAAAAACAAGCAGTGTGCCAAAAAATGCAGTGCCAGAAGCCATTTTCAAACTGTTGACAAAGCCTTCTCCCACTTCGCCGTCTACCAATCCAAGCTTGTAGTGATTCAAGCTGGGTGCAAGGTTGTAAGGCCAGAAGCTTGCAAACGAAGCAAACACCGCCATGCCCAACATGGCCAGCATCAAAAAGGCAATCAGCATGCAAAATGACATCATCAGTGCATCATGTTGCGCATTGGGTTTTGGCATGTACGCTACAGCGCGTGCACTTAGCATGGCTGTTTGCCTGGCACTCACATAGCGATCAACTGCAAAGCTCAAAACGGCTGGCGACAAAAGCAGCAAAGCCACCACAGAGCCTCTGGAGAAATCTTGCTGACCAATCACCAATTTGAAAATGTCGGTGGCCATCATGTTGAAGTTGCCACCAATGACTTTGGGAATACCAAAATCAGTCATAACCAAGGTAAAGCTGACCAAGGACGCAGAAATTAAACCGTACTTGGCGCCTGGCAAAGTGATGGTGAAAAACTTTCGCTGTGAGCTGGTGCCCATTGCATCGGCAGCCTCATAAAGGCGTGCATCGGCCAGCGTGAGGGCGGTGACCAAGATCATGAGCACATGCGGAAAGACGGCAAAACATTCCGCCAGCACCACGCCTGGCGCGCCATAAATTTGATCAATGCCCACGGCTTGCATGGCATCTTTTAAAACGCCTTGATTGCCAAACCAGTAGATGAGTGAAATGGCAGAAAGCAAGGAGGGTGCTAAGAGTGGAATGAGGCTGATGGACCGGAAAATGGGCTTGCCAGGCATGCAGCTTCTGGTCAAAGCGTATGCAAACACAAAGGCCAGTGGCAGCACAATGAGAGTGACCAAGCCAGAAACCCAAACGCTGTTCCAAAGACTTTGCAACAAAGAGGGTGTTTGGATGTAACTTAAAAAGTTGTGCAGACCCACAAATTGGCCTTGATCATCCTGCGCAGCTTGTTGAAGAATGGCCAGCAGCGGGGCTGCTAAAAACGCCAACAGAATGAAGAGCACCAAGGCCAAACCTGCGATTCCAATCCAGTCACTCCAATGCTTGCGCTGAGTCACTTGGAATAAAGCGGAAGTCATGTGAGGGTCAAGCCTGATTCAAAACAATTTGATGCGCTCTGCCATCAGTTTGAGCATCAGACTAGAGCCAACTTGCAGCTGTTGTTCGGCCAAAAAATTGAGTGACAAGTCAACGGTAAGTGGCTCTTTGGAGAGGGTGGGCGCCATGACTTGGACGTGGCAGAAAGCGCCCAAAAACTCAATCTCTTGAATGGTGGCTTGAAAGACGCAAGCATCGCCGGCCAAAATGGGTCGAGCCAATACATCCTCAGGCCGCAAATACACTTTGACATCACCCACATGACGCGTCTGAGAGTGGATGTCTTCTAGTGGAATGCGCATCTCGCCCATTTGCAAAGTCTTGTCAGAAACGCTGCCTTTTAAAACGTTCACTTGGCCTACAAAATCTGCCACGAACGCGCTGGCAGGTTCTCTGTAGATGTCAGTCGGCGTGCCCACTTGTTCGATGCAGCCGTGGTTCATGACCACAATGCGATCGGCCATGCTCAAAGCTTCTTCTTGGTCGTGTGTCACCATGATGGTGGTGACGCCTAAGCTTTGTTGCAATGACCTAATCTCTCCGCGCAATCGAACGCGCTCAAGGGCATCTAAGGCAGACAAGGGCTCATCTAAAAGCAAAAGGCCAGGCGATGTGGCAAGTGCCCGCGCCAATGCAATTCGTTGCTGCTGTCCGCCAGACAATTGGCTTGGGTATTTGTTGTCACTGCCAGGCAATCCGACCAGCTGCAAAAGTTCTTGCACCCGTTGTTTAACCAGATCCCTGGACACTTTGCGATTGACCAAGCCATAGGCTACGTTGTCAGCAACGCTGAGGTTGGGAAACAAGGCATAACTTTGAAACACAATGCCGTAGTCGCGTTCTGCAGGGTGGGCTGTAGAGATGTCGCGCCCAGCTTGGTGAATGACGCCGCGCGTTTGGACTTCAAGCCCCGCAATGATGCGCAGTAAAGTTGTTTTACCGCAGCCTGAGGGTCCTAAGAAACACACCAACTCCCCTTTGCGAATGTCTAAGTTGATGTCTTGAAGCGCAACAAACTGACCAAAAGCTTTGTGGAGATGTGAGAGAGATAGGAAGGGGCTAGCAGACATGAGTGACCAAGAAAAAAGGCCGCCTTGGCAATGCCAGGCGGCCATTTAGATGAATTTAGCGCTTTTCTGATTTGCCGTTGTAGCGCGCGTTCCATTCATTCAAGATACGCTCGCGTTGTTCAGCAGCATATTCAAAGTTCAATTTGACCAAACGTGACTCATAGTCTTTTGGCACGTTGGCTAAGGGTTCTGCTACGCCAGGGTGAGCGGTGATGGCAAAGTTTTTGCCATAAAGTTTCATGGCGTCTTTGCTGGAAGCCCAATCGGCCAGTTTCTTGGCGGCGTCCAATTTTTTGGTGCCTTTGTGAATGGCAAAAGACTCAAGGTCCCAACCTAAACCTTCTTTGGGGAACACCAAGTCAATAGGTGCGCCTTTGGCTTTGTTGGCATTGCCACGGTATTCAAATGAAATTCCTAAAACGTATTCACCGCTTGCGGCCATGTTGCAAGGTTTCGATCCAGAGTGGGTATATTGAGCAATGTTTTCATGCAACCCGTCCATGTACTTCCAGCCGCCGCCCTTGCCATTTTGGTCACCAAACAATGTGAGCCATGCGATGACATCAAAATAACCGGTACCGCTGGATGCGGGATTTGGCATGACGATTTGGCCTTTGTACTCGGGCTTGGTGAGGTCTTTCCATGTTTCTGGCTTTGGAATGTTGCGCTTTTTGGCTTCGACTGTATTGAAGCAAATGGTAGCGCCCCAAACATCCATGCCCCACCATGCGGGTGGATTGGCCTTGTCGCGGTATTGCGGCATGATGGCGTCCAAATTGAGCGGCGCAAAGGGCTCGAGCATGCCGTTTTTCTTCATCAAGGCCAAGCTGGTGGCTGCCACACCCATCACGGCGTCGGCTTGTGGGTTGGCTTTCTCGGCCAATAATTTGGCAGTGATCACACCTGTTGAGTCGCGAACCCATTTGATTTCAATGTCGGGGTGGACTTTGTTGAAGCCCTCTTGATAAGCCTTCAGCTGGTCCACTTCCAATGCCGTGTAGACCAACAGTTGGGTTTTTTGAGCCCAAGCCATTGATCCTAAGAGCAGACCGCCTATCAGCAGAGCTGATTTGTAAAGTGCGCGCATTCGTCATCCTTATCAAGTTAAAACAGACAACTTTCCACCCGCGCTGTGACAACGGTGTGACAAGCCCATGAATTTCATTGGAATCGAAGAATTGCCAGATGTCAATCAGTTTTTGTAAATTGTTGACAATTTACAAAGTTGTGATCAAATTCGAGTTATGCCGATTGAAAACATGAAGTCAAGCGCTCACTTCGCGCCCATGTCCGAAGCGAATGCCACCATTTCGATGTTGCAAAACCATTCCCTCACGGGAGCCGTGCAACAGGAGATAGAACGGCTCATCAATGTGGGGGAGTTAGGGCCGGGTGACAAACTGACGGAGGCCGCATTGGCTGAACGTTTGGGTGTTTCTCGGGGGCCCGTGCGAGAGGCGTTTCGTGTCTTAGAAGAAGCGGGCTTGGTCCAGCTAGAAAAAAATCGCGGTGTGTTTGTGCGCCAGGTCCCACTGGATGAGGCGCTTGAGATATTTGATTTGCGGGCCATGATTGAAGCGCATGTGGGGGCCTCCTTGGCGAACAGTGCCACAGAGCAGCAACTGAAACAATTGAAAAAATTGGTGCTTCAAATGGAGCAGGCTGTGAAAGTGGTGGACGAAGCCACTTACTACCGATTGAACATTGAATTTCATGAGTGCATGGTTTCCTATACCGGCAACAAAAAGCTGATTAGCATGTATCGAAAGCTGACTCAGGAATTAAGTCTGTTCAGGCGTCGCAATTTTTCAGACCATGCTTTGCTGGTGACTTCTGTCAATGAACATCGAGATATTTTGGACGCCATTGGCTCGCGCAATGCCGAGAAGGCCGCTCAAGCCCTCAAGCAACATG
>CAIODE010000037.1 GCA_903856875.1 uncultured Burkholderiales bacterium | reverse complement strand
GTCAAGCAACCATTGAGCTCTTCGCCGCATGACAGTATTGGTTAAATCATTGTGTTGTCGCGCAAGCTCAATAGCTTGGTTGAGAAGTTGCGTAAAAGCCTCTTTGTTTTGTGTTGCGACTGCCCAGTTTTCAGCTTTTGAAATCAGTGGCGCCACCTGAGTGCCTCGCCATTGAATGCCAAGATTGAAATATTTTTCTGCTTCTTCTGGTTTACCACCAGGCCTGGCAAGTTCCAAAGTGCCCATCATGCTGGCCAATGCGCCTTGATCAAATTGCGGGTTGGCTTGCCAAACAAGCGCTCCCAAGCGCAAAACTTCAGGCAAATCTGCAACCACATCCGGTGAGTCTTTTGACAAAGAAATTGCACCTGCCCATGCCGTCATTGACCAATAGACCAAGCCTGCATCTTGTTTGGCAATTTGGGGGGCTTGCTTGTCCAATTTTCCTTGTAGATGATCTTTCAAATCGGGGTAGTGAAGCGACAAGCTTTTAAGGCCCAAAGATTTTGCGCGAATCAGCATTTTGGCCGCACGTGCTCTGAGTGAACTCGCTTTTTGAATACTCTCTGATTCAATTCGGTCGGCTTCGTCCATCAAGAAGACAAATGCATACTGTGTATAGCCGCGAGCAACGGATTCTGCGAGTTTCAAGTGCTCAGGAATCTCCTGTAACAGAGACTCTGACAGTTTCAGTTGGTAAGCACTGGCGTGCATCAACAACTCTAAGTCGTCGTCTGAAGAGACCGTTTCTTTGGATAACAAATCGCCTGCGCGATTGAGAATTTGATGCTGTACCGAGCATCCTGCAAGCAACGCAAAACTTAAGGTGCCAGTTAAAAATAACTTGCTCAAACTGAGCATTAGATTGAACAAGCTGGCACCTTGGATCTCATTACGCGTTTTGATTGGACATTTGGAGCAATGCCAATTTTGTTTGATCTCCAAGTCGCTCTACCTTGGCAAGGAAGGCGTTGTAAACAATCAGACATATCAAGGCTGTGCCAATGCCAATGGCCGTTGCCAGTAAAGCCGTACCAATGCCGGCACTCACACCTTGTGGGTCTGAAATGCCGGATTTGGCCAATGCAGTAAACGTATCAAAAATACCCAGAATGGTTCCAAGCAAACCTAACAAAGGTGCTGCAGTCACTATGGTATCCAACACCCAAAGGTGTTGGTTCAATTGGTGCTGTACACGGATAAAGGCTTGCTCAGCCACATCATCAGCAAGCTTTTGCGATGCTGTTGGATGTAGGCCATTGGCAAAGGCATGTGTGATCACCTCGCCCACATCGCCTTCTTTGAATTCAGGCAATGGGGACTTGGTTTTCAATGCATGGAGAAGGCTTTTAATTTGCCCACTGGCGTGCGTGTAAAAAATGGTACGTTCAATGGCCAAGAAAACAGCCAGCCCTAGGGCGACATACAACAAATACAAGGACGCATCGTGCAATAAAAGCATCATGCTATGCGCCTTAGAAGTCTGAGCGCAGGGTTACGCTGGTAAAGCGAGGTGCGCCAATGTTGTAGCTAGGATTAGAGCCTGCCAGCGTGCCTAAAGCCAAGGCGCGCGTGGTGAAGCTTGAGCCACTGGGTGAGCTAATGCGCTTGTACTCAGTGTTCGTCGCATTGTCCACGTTCAAGCGAATTTCAGGTGACTTGAAGAATGCTGTTTCAGGCAATTTGTAGCCTGCTGACAAGTTCCACAAAGTGTAGGCGTCCATCGATTGGTCGTTAACCAAGGTTGAGAACGCTTTGCCAGTGTGCTTGGCAGTGACTTGTCCAAACCATGGGCCTTCTTTGTAGCTCAAAGCCAAAGCTGCCATGATTTTAGGTGTGTCAGGCATTTGTTTGCCAGCAGTTGCTTCTGTGAGTGTGGTGCTCACTTTCAGGTCTTGCTTCATCAAACTTTCGGTGTAAGTCAGTGAGCCATAAACTGAGAAGTTCTTGTTCAGCTTTTGACCCAATTCGATTTCTGCGCCCTTCATGGTCACATTGCCTACGTTGTAGTCCAATGAGCTCAAGCTCACTGGATCCCAAGCGGCTGCAATGCGATCTTTGAAGTTCACAACAAACACAGAGCCTGAGAAGGTCGTGTCTTTGTTTTGCAAGCGATAGCCAAGGTCGAAATTGGTTGAAGTTTCAATGCCAACCGCAGGGTTGCGCAATGTAGCGCCTGTCAATACGCCGTTGACAACAGTTCCGCCCGTTAACAAGTTCGAAAGAACAAAGTTAGAGGGTGCACGGAAGTTTTCTGCAACGTTGAAGAAGACTGATTTTTCGTTGTCCAAATTGAATTTGGCGCCAAAGCTTGGCAGCACTTTGCTGTAAGTGCGTCTGATCTCGTAATCTAGATCCGCGCGTCCTACACCGTAAGTGCCGGCATTGGCGTAGTTGATGAAGTCGCGATCGATCGATGAATTGCGAACACCCACTTGCAATGACAGTTTGTCTTGCATCAAAGAAATGCTGTCTTGGGCGAACAATGATGTACCAGTGCTGATGGTTTTCCAGTCACGAGCTTGGTAGGGAAGTCCATCGCCACGCAGCAAGTAGGCGGAAGTTTTATCAAGCCACACGCTTGAAGGGTTGCCAGCATTGTCAAACGTTACGCGAGGGCCTGTTTGACGGTGCACTGCGCGCTCTGTCCAGTAGCCAACGTTGATGTTGTGGTTTTCAACACGGTAGTTAGCCTTGAATGTCACACCGGGGCGGTTTGTCTCTGTGACACTGCTGCCGTAGGTCAATACTTTGTCAAGCGTGTCGCCATCGCCATTGATGTCTTTCACGCGTGTGGCCAGGGTGCCAGTACCGCCTTCAGACAACAACTGCAATTGGCTGCCTCCGGTACCGTAGCCATACCAGAAATAGGGCTCTGCACTGACCGTTAAGTCTTTGTTCACTTTGAATTCAGCCTTGCTGGTAAACAAATAATTGCGGAAAGGATTGACGTTGTACTTGTAGAAACCATCTGCAGGAGAAACTTCAGACTGTGCTGTTCCAGCTACAGGTGTCAAATGTTGTGGCACAACACTGCTGAAGTCAAAATTGCGACCGTATTGTGCAATTTGTGGATTGGTCAAAGCGCGAATGTTGTTGTTGATGGCGTTGTTGTACAAAACACTGGCACTCAAAAAGACATCGGCATTAGGACGTGACTCAGCTGCCAAATCGATGTGCTCACGGTCGGCTCCGCCTGGACCTTTGAATTTATTGGCAGTTGTTTTGGAGTATGAAACAAAGGCCTTGGTGTCACTGGGACCAAACTTACCCGTGTCAATGCGAGCGAAGGCGCGCTGGTAGTTCAGCTGACCTGAAGACATGGCAGCACGCATGCCAAACTTGTCTTTAGGTGAGCAAGTGACCATTCCCAAGTTACCGCCTGAAGCGCCAACGTGAGGTGCATCTGTGTCGGTAGAGCCTTGCGTCACGAATACTTCGCAAAGGTTTTCAGAGTCTGTGTACTCTTGAGGATAAACCGCAAAATTGCCCGAATCATTCACCGGAGCGCCATTGATGGTCAGACCCATTTGGTCGCCAGCAAAGCCACGAACACGAATGCCGCCACCGAACAAACCGGTTGCATCTGAGCTAAAGGCGTTCACGCCTGGCAGCAAGTCGATGGCCTGGAAGGCGTTTGCTGAGGGATTGAGTTTGTCCAAATAAGCGCGGTTTACAGAACTGCGAGCCTTTGGCGTCTCTTCTTGGGTAATCAAGCCAGAGTCAGTTGCACCTGGCAAACCTTCTACGTTGATCTTGCCCACATCAGTGGCTTGTTGCGCCATGATGAGAGGGGAAGCGAAAGCCAAGCTGATGAGCAAGGCGAGCGGGGTTGGTTTCAATTTTTTCATAAAAACTCCTGGTAAAAAAATTAATTGAGAGGAACAAAATCGAGGGTGACTGTAAATTTGTGTTGTGACTGAGATGCCCAACTGCCTTCCGGCCATGGCGCATAAGTGGTGCGTCGCAATGTTGACAAAGCGGCGTTGTCCAAAATGATGGAGTTACTAGAGTCCTCTATGCCGGCATCTTGCAGCGCACCGTTTCTAGTCAAAACAAACCACAGTTTCACTTTTCCGGATGGGCGCTGAAGGCTGGCTTCTCTGCCTGTGGGGTAACGCTTGTTTGCATTCAGGGTTGCCCTAACGCTGGCGATGTAGTTGTTTTCTAAACTGACTGAGACCAGCGGCTGAGGCGCAATTTTGGGCACTTCTTGTACTGGCGCGGCAGTTGGTGCGCTCTGCGTTGGCGCAGGCAGGGGGCGGGGTGACTCAGTGGCTGTCACATCTTTGGCAGGCTCAATGGGTGTGGGCGTTATTGGCACATTTGGCTGTGTCAGCATTTTGGGTTTTGGCTCAGTTTTTGTAAGCTGTGGCGTAGGCGGTTTTGGCGGTGGTTGAAGCAAGGGCTCAATCAGCGTTGTCGTCAACTCCATGGCCTCTTGTGCCAACATTTCTGCAGGTGCTTTGAGTGCTTGTGCCATTGAAAAAACCATGCAAACCAATAGCAGCGATCCCAAACTTGAAAGTTTGTGACGCTCGTGATTCAAACGGTCGATGAGCAATATCATTTGCGCTCTCGGGCCGCAAGTGACACCTTGCCCAAGCCTGATTTTTTGATTTCGTCCATGACATCGACCAAAGTTTGAACTTCTGCGCCTTTGTCACTGTTCACAATCACGGCAATTTGATCTGCATTGCCAGCTTTTTGCTTGACTGCAGACGCCAAATCTTTTAAGTCAACATCTCTGCCATCAACTTGGATGACATTTTCTTTTCCCAATGTGACGACAACCTGGACATCTTTTGTTTTGAGTTGCTGTGCTTGGGACGAGTTGGGCTGTTGTGTTTTGATGCCCAAAGCAGGAATCACATTGACGCTGATAAGAACAAAGAAAACCAATAAAAACATCATCACATCGATCATGGGAATGATTTCGATGCGTGCTTTTTTTCTTTGTGTTTGCTGCCAATGGCGCATGATGCTCAACCGCGATATAAGTAACCAGCTAGCATAAAAAATTAGTGTGACAAATTTGTTACTTAGCAGGGTTTGTGCTAATTCACAACATCCTAATGCGATCAGTTTGTGGGGGTTTCAAATCTGGGTTTTGTCGCAAATAATCAGAGAGCGCATCAACGTCCAGCTCGCCACCCGAGACGGTGGGTGCCTGTTTGAATTGCCAGAAACCATCACTACCAGAGGCCAAAAAACTGTTCATGGTTACATGGTAGGTATGATCCAAGTTAAGAGGTTTTTGACCAATTCGAATGTGCAGGACACGTTGCCCAGTGCTCTGGCGCAGGTCCACCTCGTATTTCAGACTTTCAGAAGGAAATAATACTTTGGACCTCTCTAAATTCGCAAACTGATGCTCCAGCAGGTCTTTGACTTGTTGTCCGGTCATGCGTTTAACAACCAATGTGTTGCCAAAGGGCTGTATTTTAAAAAGCTGCCCAAAGTTAACAGTTCCTCCGCCAGGTTGAATGATCAGGTCGGCGCGCACACCGCCAGGGTTCATCAGCGCAAAATCTGACCGTCCTCTTTCTTCAGATGAGGTAGAAGACCATTGGGCATCAGCGATCAAGTTGCCAAGGCCAGATTCACCTGAAGGCGTTGACTTTCGAGTGATGGATGTTGACAAGTGGCTGATCACTTTCAGCACTTGCACTTGTGAGGCCATGCGATATTCATGCACAATTTTTTCAACATCCATTTGCTTTCCGAAAAAAGGCAAAGAAGGACTTGGCTGTACCTTGACGCCTGAAGCATTGACAAACGCTTCACTTTGAACAATGACGTTGTGTGCCGTCTTGTTTTGGACTTTGTGGGTAACAGGATCGTAGGACAACTGAATGTGCGTGAGGAACGTGCCATATTGACCCGCACTGGTCAAAAGAAATGGTTTACTTGGATTGATTTTGCTGTAGTCACAGGCGTAAGCACGGTGAGTGTGACCCGAGACCACCACAGCAAAGCTAGTATCTAGTTGATTCAAAATAGGAACAATATCTCCGGAAAGTCCTGGGCACGAAGCATCGTTGTGCCCCCCTTGGATCAACCCGCCCTCATGAATGACTAAAACCAACACCGACACGCCTTGCGCTTTGAGCAAAGGGACATAGGCATTGGCGGTTGTGGCTTCATCTTCAAATCGCAAGCCTTGAATGCTTTCAGGCGTCACCATGTTAGGCGTGCCTTTGAGAGTCATTCCCACGAAGCCCACTTTGACCACTTGATTGCCTTGTTGGAAGGTCTTGATGCCATAGGCTGGAAACAATGTTTGCTGGTCTGCCTTTTTCACATTGGCCGCCAAGAATTCAAAATTAGCACCTGGAAATTGGCGATTGACTTGACATGGCTCTAGTCGAGTTAATTTTTCACAACCACCTCGGCGCATTCGCATCAATTCAGGGGTGCCTTTGTCGAACTCATGATTGCCAACGGCATTGAAATCGATGCCCATGGCATTGACTGCTTCGATGGTTGGCTCATCCAAGAAAAGCGCAGAAGTAAGTGGTGTCGCACCAATCATGTCGCCAGCGGAAACAACGGCATGCAATGGGTTATGTTTTTTGAAGTGTTGTATGGCCGCAGCCAAATAGGCAGCGCCTCCCGCAGGTACTTCCGTCAAGTTGCCCTCAATTTTTTCCCGAACACTCAGGCTGGGGGGCTCTAAGTTGCCATGCAAATCGTTGAAAGCCAAGATGCTGATATTGATCTTGTCAGTGGATGCGACGGGGTATTCGTTCATTGGCGCACAAGCGCACAAAATGACCCCTGTGCAAGCGAATACGCTTGAAATGAAGGCCGGTAAGTTCATGCCATTTTTTCCAGCAAGGCCTGACCCATTTTGATGCGTTGACCCGTTGAAATACCTTCTGCCAATTTGAAGCCTTTGGGTACAAACACAATGATGGTGGAGCCATGTTGAAACCAGCCAAGTTCCTGGCCTTTGTAAGTTTGAATGGCACAAGGAATTTCATTGGGGCCGGTGTAATCGACATGGAACAACAAATTAATGGCGTGCAAGCGCAAGCTGGCAACCAAGATGGCTGCTACGGGCACCACAATCATGGGCGTACCATCCGACAATTTGAAATTAAGAACGGCCCGTTCGTTCTTGCAAAAAAGTTGCTCAACTCGTTTAAGGGCAATGGGGTTGACGTTCCAAGTGTCCACAGATATGTGCGTCACATGCGTCAGAGTTGCATCCGCTGGCGCATGAAATCGGTGGTACATGCTGGAGGTCAAGCGCAAAGTCACGTAGGTGCCATTTTTCAAGGACTCAACCAATTCGCCCGTTCTGGGCGTAAACCCCATCAAGCTTGAGAGACTGTAAGGGAAGCCTTTGGCTTGAAATACTTGGGTGTGATCAATGGTGCCGCATTCGCCCACAATGGCGTCACAAGGGCTGCTAAGGATTTCATTGCGCATGTCAATGGTTCTAGCGCCTGGCTTAAGTTCCCGCACAAAGCAGTCGTGCATGCTGTCGAACTTTGTTTTTGCTGCTTCGCTCAGATCAAGATCTGAAAATAACTTCCAAACGCCAATCGACAAATCTCGGATGATGGGGTTCTTAATTTGGCTCCACCAGCCAATGAAGCGTGTGAGCGTGATGCGCGGAATTCGATTCGCCAACAGAAAATTCAGGTCCTCTTGTTTGCTGATTCTTTGAATTAATTGTTTCATTTTCATTTTCCTGTCACGAAATTTAAATAAAAAGATGACTTCACCAACTCATCTTCGGATTCAACGTGTCTGTTCAACTTGCTTTGATCCTTGGTGCAATTGCACTTTTCTTACCTTTTGTCAAAAGACGATTGGATCTTTCATTTGCCAAACACCCGTCCTTAACAGGGCACTCCAGAATGGCAAAAAGAGTGGTTTCGTTGTTGCCAGGCTATGAGTTCAAAGAAGACCAATTCTTTTCATGTGATGGCGCACCAGAATCTGTGGCTGATACTCGACGCGCTGCTTTTTACCAATTGGCAAACTTGTTACAGACGAGACATGCCAAAAGCATCGAAATGACCGCTGAAGCGCGTGAAACCATTTCTGATTTGCAATTCACGGGTGCTTACCGCGTTCCATTTCAATTCAGCCCACTGGTGCGACAACACTTGAAAGTTGGTGCGTTTATACAGTCGGCAGATGGCGTATTTGTGACAGATCAAGATGGCCAGCGGTTTTATGACCTCACCGGCTCTTACGGTGTTAACGTTTTTGGCGCTGACTTTTACAAAGAGTGCATGAAATTAGGTTCTGAGAAGGTAGAGGCTGTGGGGGCAACTCTGGGTGCATACCACCCTTGTGTTGCTTTTAACGTGAAGCGTCTCAAAGAAATTTCAGGCCTAGACCAAGTGTCCTTCCACATGTCGGGAACGGAAGCTGTCATGCAAGCGGTCAGGCTGGCAAGGTATCACACAGGCCGCAAAAACTTAGTGCGTTTTTGCGGTGCATACCATGGCTGGTGGGAGGATGTTCAGCCAGGTCCTGGTAACCCCATGCCACCGCGTGAAACGTACACCCTCAGGGACATGCATGAAAATTCTCTCAAAGTGCTGCGAACAAGATCGGACATTGCGTGTGTCCTGATCAATCCATTGCAAGCGCTGCATTTGAATCAAGGTGCGCCTGGTGATTCTTCCTTGGTCGATAGCAGTCGCAGGGCTACGTATGATCGAGAAGCCTATACAACTTGGCTGAAAAAACTGCGAGAAGTTTGCACTGAACGCAACATTGTGCTCATTTTTGATGAGGTTTTCTTAGGCTTCCGTTTGGCAAAAGGTGGCGCACAAGCCTATTTTGGTGTGCAAGCTGACATGGTCACTTATGGCAAAACATTGGGCGGAGGTTACCCCGTCGGCGTGGTGTGTGGCCGTGCTGATTTAATGAAACGTTACCGATCTGAAAGACCAGCCGACATATGTTTTGCTCGCGGCACATTCAACGCCCATCCGCATGTGATGGGTGCCATGTCTGTCTTTTTAGAAAAAATAGAAACACCAGAAATATCGGCTGTTTACGACAATTTAGACAACACTTGGAATCAAAGGCGCGAGCGCTTCAACCAGGTGATGACCGCAAAAGGATTGCCACTCCGGGCTGCCAATATGTCCAGTGTATGGAGCCTGTATTACACCGAAACAAGTCGTTATAACTGGATGCTTCAGTACTACCTTCGTTCAGAGGGATTGGCGCTCAGTTGGGTTGGCACTGGTCGCTTGATATTCAGCTTGAATTACTCGGATGCAGACTTTGAAGAAGTGCTGAATCGTTTTGTAGCGGCTTGTGTATCTATGAAATCAGCGCAGTGGTTTTGGGCCCCTTCGGAGCTTTCAAACAAACTGATTCGCAGATCGATATTGAAAGAAATGTTTCAAAAACGGGAATCGGCGCAAGCTTAAAAACGCAGACCCAATGTCAAGCTGGCTTCTTGGTAGTTGATTTTCTGAGAAGCCTTGTCTTGCCTTGCGCTGGTGATCACATCGGAAAGATTCACGCGCCCAACTTTGTAGGTTGTTCTTACAAAATAGTCCATCGAGAAGTCAACTTCCAAACCGCCTGCAAGATCTAGGTTGGTGCCTGCTAGGTGAAATTTGTCGTTGCGAACTTGACCCACCATGGCCATGGTGATATTGCTTTTTGGAATCACAATGCCAGCGCCTACCAAGGTGAAAAAACGTGCTTTGAGATTTGCTGGCATGGCAGTGATTGGGTATTTTTTTTCGTATTCTATTGAGATGACGTTCAAACCATCTGTGTGTTCGTAATGCATGAAGGCAGGCGATAGGTACTGCTGCCCGGAAGCAAGGTAGTTTTTCTGAAGATACTGGCCAGATGCACTGACTGTTTGACCATCAGCAACAACATACTTCATGTGATCTAAATTCAATGCAAGCGCAGCGTCGGTATTGAATTGGTATGCAATTCGAGCATTGGTCTGTGGAATGGTGATTCTTCCAGGGTTCAAATAAGTATTGAACAAGGTTTGCGGTGTGAGCGTCTTTTGAGTGTCTGTGGCTCGCACACCAAACAGTGTGAATTGATGGTCGATGCCTTTAAAATGAATATCACTCTTTGCATAAGACTCATTGTTCCAGCCCCATTCCAAGGACCATTTTGAAGGTGCTTCAGCATTGAAATTAACTTCAGCTGCATGAGCACTCATCAAACAACAGAGTGTGGAAAGTGAAAGTAATTTTCGCTTGAAATGGTTCATTGATTTGACTGGGCTACTGCGACTCTTAATTGACAACGGCTATCTTAATCACTGTCTTGGGATTCAGCACATATCCAGGACATTCATATCTTTCAATGTCTTCGCCTGAGATAGGAAACGCACCGCAATTCGACAATTTTCTGAAGGGCGAGTTGTAGATCCCGCATTGAAACTTATCCTCCGGCAAAGGTTCTAGAAAAAAACATTGTTGATTCAAACAACAACTGCCACATTGGGTACAAGCGCCAGATATTTGACTGGATTCATTCAAGCGAATTGCAAAAAATGATTCAAAGTACCTTTGAACAGGCCCTTGTGAAAGAGCTCTGTGGTGAATTCTTAATTTTTCAAGTGTTGCTCTGTAGTTCGAGAGGTATTTGGTTTTCAGAAAGATGAAGCTGAATAAAAATGGCAAGACAGGTATGGCGTATTTGGCTAGAAGCAACAATGCTTCAGCAGGTAATCGAATG
>CAIODE010000036.1 GCA_903856875.1 uncultured Burkholderiales bacterium | reverse complement strand
CAGCTTCTGTAGGCAAAGCCATCGCGGTCTTGGCGGCCAAACCACTGTTGGCTGCGCAATTCTTCGGGTTTTTTCTTGGGGCTTTGAGTCATGGTGATTTTCTTCAATGTGAGGTACAAGGTGGAATCAGTGCTAACAATATTATCGTATGATGATAGGTGATTTAAGCTGCTTTTTGTACTCATCAGCACTCGTGCAAACCCTCAATCCATTGGCCCGCAGGGCTGTGGTTTTATTTGTGACCAGGAGATTCTCAAAATGAACATTCACCATCCAGAAATCGTTGTGACATCGCGCATCCCCCCCTTCCTCACAACGGGCTTGCAAGAAAAATTTGTGGTCCATGAGCGTGATCACATTCGCGACCGCCAAGTTTTTGGCCGTGTGCGAGCCTTGGTGGGCGGCGGCGAATCCAAAATTGATGGCAGTTACATGGCCCTGTTTCCTGCCTTGGAAATGATTTCGGTGTGTGGCGTAGGCTATGACGGCATCGATGTGGCGGCCGCTAAAAAGCGCGGCATCATGGTCACGCACACGCCTGAAGTGCTGAACGACGATGTGGCCGATTTGGCCTTGGGCTTGTTGTTGTCAGTGGCTCGCAAAATTCCGGCCGCCGACCGCTTTACCCGCAACGCCGATTGGTTGGATGGTCCTTTTCAACTCACACGCAAACTCACGGGCGCCAAGTTGGGCATTGTGGGCATGGGCCGGATTGGTCAAGCCATTGCCAAACGTGCCGCTGCATTTGACATGGTCATCAGCTACACCACGCGCAATCAACGCTCTGATGTGCCTTACAAATATGTGCCCCATGTGCTTGATCTGGCCGCTGAAGTTGACTTCATGGTCGTGATCACGCCAGGCGGCGCTGCCACCAAAAACCTGATCAACGCCGAAGTGCTCAAGGCTTTGGGTCCGCAGAGTTTCTTGGTCAATGTGGCGCGCGGCTCTGTGGTCGATCAAGCGGCCCTCATTGAAGCCTTGCAAAAGAAAATCATTGCGGGTGCAGGCCTTGATGTCTATGTCGACGAACCCAATGTGCCTGCTGAATTGAGAAAGCTCGACAACGTGGTGCTGACTCCCCACATTGCCAGCGCCACCGTTGAAACTCGCAAGGCCATGTCGGCTTTGGCTTTGGCCAATTTAGAGGCATTCATGGCCGGGCAGCCCGTTCTTACGCCTGTGCCTGAATGCCGTACTTGAGTTTGATTTCAAGTCCATGTATTTCTATCACCATTGACCATCGCTTCGAATGATCAAAAACGTTCATGGCAACACGGTTGACTTTATAGGCGAGGCCATCGTTGGCGGTAAGTACCCCGTGGGTGGCAGCTTGCCGCCTGAACCTGTCCTGTGCGAACAATTGGGTGTCAGTCGAACCGTCATTCGAGAGTCAGTGAAATCGCTGGTGGCCAAGGGCCTCATCTTTACGGGCCCCAAGGTCGGTACCCGTGTCTTGCCTGAGGAGCAATGGAACTGGTTCGATACCGATGTCATTGCATGGCAAGCCAAAGCCGGACTGACAGCCGAATTTTTACGCGACCTTCAGGAGCTGCGCAGAGTGGTAGAGCCAGCTGCTGTGCGCTTGGCAGCAGAGCGCGCCACTGCAACCGACATTGAGGTTGTGTCTGCTGCTTATGCCGGCATGAAAAAAGCCATCGAAGAAGGCGGTGACTACGTCACCCACGACATGCACTTTCACACAGGCATGTTGGTGGCTTCGCACAACCGAATGATTGTTCAGATGAGCAAGGCCTTGGGGGCTTTGCTTCGAACCAGTTTTGAAATTTCCACAGCACGCAAAGATGCCCCTAAGGCAGCCTTACCCTTGCACAAGGCGGTGTTGGACGCTGTCATCGCCAAAAATCCAGACAAGGCTGAAAAGGCCATTCGCGTTTTGATTGAAGGCGCGCACCAAGACATGGAGCATGTTTTAAACTCACGCAGAAAATTGCCCAGCCTTTCTGGGCCCGCAAAACTGATCAAAGCGCCCTAAGCCAATCCATTTGAAAGAGACCCTTCAATCATGACAAATTTCACCAAGGTCGTGCTGTTCACCGATACCGATGGCAAGGCACGATTCAAAGAAGAAACCATGGCCATGGGTGAGGGCACTGTGCAAAGTCAGTTGACCGAAGTTTTCTCAGCAGAGGGCTACCAACTTCGCTACAGCCCGGTTGGATTTCGCAGTCAATTTCACGTCACGGGCAAGCCACAGTGGGTCTTCATTTTGTCCGGTCAAATGGAAATTGGTTTGCAAGACGGTACGTCTAGAATTTTTATTGCGGGGGATCATTTCTATTCGGCAGACACTTTGCCAGAAGGCGCAACTTTTGATGCATCCGTCCATGGCCACTGGAGTCGACAAGTTGGGGAAGAACCCTTGCGAACTTTGTTCCTCAAGGATTGATCCAAGACCTTCAGAGGTATTTGCAGGCCTTCAGTTTGAAGGTCGATGCAGTTTGAACAACTGTTCTGGCCCAATGGAGAAATAGTCGGCAGGACCACCACCGCGAAGCACATGCTGGGCATTGGCTGTATCGTAAATGCCGTTGTTCAAGAGCTTTTCATCGATGTGAACACCGATCACTTCACCAAACACCATCCAGGTTTGAAGGGGTTCGCCTTGTAAGTTTTTCATTTGTAAAATTTCGGTGCATCGGCATTCAAAACTCACAGGGCTCTCAGCCACACGGGGCACCTTGACCAAGCGGGACGGGGCTGTTGACAGTCCTGAGATTTCAAATTCATTGACTTCAGGGGGCACCGCTTTGCAGGTCTGGTTCATGGCTTCAACTTGCGGCCGCGTGACCAAGTTCCATACAAATTCGCCTGTGGCCTCAATGTTGTTGAGTGAATCTTTGCGCCCAATGCTGGAGAAGCCAATGAGTGGCGGAATGTAATTGAAGGCATTGAAGAAACTGTAGGGCGCTAAATTCAAGATGCCATCAGCGCTTTGCGAAGAGACCCAACCAATAGGGCGAGGGCCCACAATGGCATTGAAGGGGTCATGTGGCAGTTGGTGTCCAAGACGGGGTTCGTAAAAATTAGTCATTCTTCAAATATAGCTGTTGGTGAGTAATTTCGCTTGGGCTGCAATGGCGCCGCGCTCTTCGTTCGAAAGTCGATTGAGATTCTTAAGCTGCATCAGCATACGCGGATTTTTGGCCAAGACATCGACATGCCGGTTCAGGTAGTCCCAATAAAGGGTCGTGAATGGGCAAGCATTCTCGCCGACTGACACGCCAGGATTGAAACGGCAAGTTTTGCAGTGGTTGCTCATTCGGTCGATGTATTTGCCGCTGGCCACATAGGGTTTGCTGGCCATCACACCGCCATCTGCAAACTGGCTCATGCCCAAAGTGTTGGGCAGTTCCACCCATTCCACCGCATCCACATAAACACCCAAGTACCAAGCATGAACTTCTTTGGGAACAGCGCCCAACAACAGCGCATAAAGACCCGTGACCATCAAGCGTTGAATGTGGTGGGCATAGCCGTGGTTCAGCGTTTGCGAAATAGCGTCTCGCAAGCAAGCCATTTCTGTGTCACCCGTCCAGTAAAACGCGGGCAACTTTGCTGAGGCCTGCATTTCATTGCGCTCTAAATACTCGGGCATTTGCGTCCAGTAGATGCCGCGTACATATTCTCGCCATCCTAAAATTTGGCGAACAAAGCCTTCAACCGCAGGCAGAGGCGCATGACCTTTTTCATAGGCTTTTTCGGCAGCACTGACCACTTCTTTGGGATTGAGCAGTTTCAAATTCAAGGCGCTGGCAATGTGCGAGTGGTACAGCCAAACCTCACCCTCCCACATCGCATCTTGGTACTGGCCAAAGGAGGGCAATCGATGCTGAATGAAGCTGTCAAGAGCTTCAAGGGCTTGCGTGCGTGTGACGGGCCAGCCAAAGCTGTTCAAAGTGCCAGGGTTTGCAGCCAGCTTCTCATTGACCAAGTTCATAACCTCTTGTGTGATGCTGTCAGGTTCAAATCGCAAGGGTTTGGGCAACAAGCCTGGGCCTGTTTTTCCAAAACTGCCGCGATTCTCTTCGTCAAAGTTCCACTGACCGCCGATGGGTTTTTTGCCGTCCATCAAGATGCCAGTTTTTTGCCGCAACTCTCGGTAGAAAAATTCTTGGCGCAATTGTTTGCGGCCCTTGGCGTGTTCTGCAAAGTCACGCACGGTGCTAAAGAAGTGCGCGTCATCCCGAACGTCCAATGCCAAGTCATTATTTTTAGCAACGGCTCGCAAGCTTTGTAAAACTCGCCATTCCCCAGGTGCTGTCATGAGCAGTTTTTGCGGCCTTATTTTTTGAATGGCTTTGTCGAGTTCGCCCGCCAAGGTGCCCGTGTTGTCTGAGTCATTGAGCTGGGTGTAGGTGAGTGGCCATGCTTTGGCTTTGAGGGTCTCGGCAAAGTGGCGCATGGCACTGAGAAACAAAGTGCTGCGCTGTTTGGAGGATGCGACATGGGTTGACTCTTGCATCACTTCAGCCATCCAAATGATGTCCTGTGTGGGGTCAAAGTCAGCCAAGGCTGTTGAATCCAGGTTCAGTTGATCACCCAAGATCAGGACCAAATGACGCAGGGGTTTAGCCATGCTGCTTGCTCCCTTGAGTGGCTGTTGATTTGTTCTTTCTACAAGCTTCAGAGCAATACAAAATCTGTTCCCAATTCTTGGCCCAAGCTTTGCGCCAGGTCATGTCTAGTCTGCACACTGTGCAGGGCTTGCTAGGTAGGCTTTGTTTGTTGCCTTTGAAAGTGCTTTTCATGGGGCTATTGTGTACGGAAGGTGCCTACAGTTGCAGGCATGTTCGATAATGTCCCTACCCCATAGATCTGATCCGTTTGGTTTTTCCATCATGCCTAAATCACTTGAAACTTCATTGAGCCTCAGCCCTGGGGATGTGTCCGCCGTGATTCAAATGGCATGGGAAGATCGCACCACATTTGAAACGATCTTCGAAAGAACGGGCGTGACAGAACCCGGCGTGATCAAAATCATGCGGGCTGAACTCAGTTCGCGTTCTTTTAAAATGTGGCGCGCCAGAATGCGCGGCAGGGTGACCAAGCACCGTGAACTGCACAGCCCCGACATGAAGTTCGATGATCGAGCCATTGCCGATCACAGGCGAGCTAATTGCTGATTGACTTCTGATCAGCGACCGAAAGATCGGCCGCCACCATTGCCGCCACCGTAGCCACCGCCACCGCCACCACTCCGGCGGCCTCCGCCACCTCCACCAACTCCACCGCCACCGCCACCACCATTGCGGCGCGGACCGCCGCGGCCACTGCCAGCCAAGCTGTCGATGCTGGTACGAGTTGGATCGGGTTGGCCACCACCGCCACCGCCACCGCTGTTGCGACGAGGTGCACCTTGACGTGCAAATTGATTGGTCATGAGGGGGTCGATGTGGCGTGGCAACTCATCGCCACGGGGGCCGCGGTCATGGTCTCTGTCCATATTGCGGTCGTTGGGTCCATCATTGGGACGATCATTCCGTCGATCGCCGCGCTCATTGAAACGGTCCGATGGTGCGCCATCAAATCTTCTTTCGCCACGATCTTGGCGATCAGTGCGTGGACCCTGTGCAGGACCACCACGACGTGAAGGAGGGGGGCCATTGCGTGAGCGACCGGCGCCACCTTCTGGGCGGGCTTGCCCAACGCCATGTCCGCTAGGGCGACCTCCACGTCCACTACCACCGCCTTCACCTGCAGCACCTTTGGTTTCGCGAATGCGTTGCATCATGTCAGAGCGCGCTGCTTTGGCCGCAGCTTGCATCACATCACGGCTTGGTGGACGGCCTGCACCGCCCCACAAAGTTTGACGTCCCATGGCAATCGGCTCAGGCTTCTCGCCCGGCTCAGGTCCGAAGCCTTCCAAAATTTGGACTGGAATTTCTTGTTTGGTGAAGCGCTCGATTTCCATCATGAAACCTTCTTCGTCCAAGCAAAACCAAACTCACCGCTTCGCCGCTTGCACCGGCACGACCGGTTCGGCCGATGCGGTGCACGTAATCTTCAGAGACATTGGGAATTTCATAATTCACGACATGCGGCAAGTCTTCAATGTCAATGCCGCGGGCTGCAATGTCAGTGGCAACCAAGACGCGAATGTCGCCACTCTTGAATCCAGCCAAAGCTTGGGTGCGAGCAGTTTGGCTCTTGTTGCCATGCAATGCCATGGACTTGATACCGTTTTTGGTCAGGTAGTCAGCCACGTTGTTGGCGCCAAACTTGGTGCGTGTGAAAACCAGAACTTGACTCCAGTTGTGCTGGTTGATGATGTGCACCAACACTTCTTTTTTCTTGCCACGGCCCACTGGGTGAATGACTTGAGAGATGCGTTGCACCGTGGTGTTGCTGGGCGTGACTTGAATGCTCTGGGGGTTCTTTAAGAGGGTGGCAGCCAGGTCGCGAATTTCATCGCTGAAGGTGGCTGAGAACAACAAGCTTTGTTTGTCTTTGGGCACCAAGGCCAAGATTTTTTTCACGTCATGGATGAAGCCCATGTCGAGCATGCGGTCGGCTTCGTCCAAGACCAAAATTTCAATGCTGGCCAAATCGAGCAGGCCTTGGCCTTGCAAGTCGAGCAAGCGGCCCGGAGTGGCAACCACGACATCGACGCCGCGCTGGACGCGATCCACTTGGGGTTTCATGCCAACGCCACCAAACACAACGGTAGACTGCAGGCTGAGGTATTTGCCGTAATCTTTGGCGGACTCTTCAATCTG
>CAIODE010000035.1 GCA_903856875.1 uncultured Burkholderiales bacterium | reverse complement strand
CCATCCCCGCTAACACGTCCGATTGCCAATGCGCTTGAGATTTCATGCGGGCCATGCCATCGTACAAAGGCAAGGCGGCTAAAGCCAAAATGGCCGGATGGTCGTGACCATATTCTGCAATGAAGGGTGTCACGATGGCAGTGATGTGGGTGACTTCACCACTCGGAAAACTTTTGTTGTGGGTTGAAGACTGAAACCATGCGCCTGCATCGTTGCCATCGATAGGACGTTGTCTTCTAAAAACCAACTTGCCCGCTTGTGCAAGTGCGTCTCCCATCAACATCGACTCGGTTGATTTCCAGAAAGTTTTTCCTAATCGGGTGTCGTTGCCTTCCCATAGTGCACCGCCTAAAACAACAATCGCAGAACCCACTTCCAAGGTCTTCTGATTGCTACGAGACCAAATGCCTGCGTTGTCAAAATTCAGCCGATGGTCAATGCCCAAGAGACCGTCGGCTTGTGCAGACAGGCAGGACGATAAGAAAGTCATTGCGATCAAAAAATAACGGGTCATTGGGTCTTTCGGGTTTGCATGGCAGTTTTAGAAATTAGAGCGTTTTAGGTTTGCGATCAAACCAGGCCACATACAAAGCAGGCAAGGTAATCAAAGTGAGAAGTGTGGCCGTGAACAATCCACCAATCACCACGATGGCCAGTGGACGTTGAGTTTCAGAGCCAATGTCATGTGACAGTGCCATAGGCAGCAGCCCCAAGGCTGCCAACATGGCGGTCATTAGAACGGTTCTAAGGCGTTGCATTGAGCCCTCTAAAACGGCTTCTACCACGGTCATGCCAGATGACTGGAGTTGTTGAAACACAGTCAGCATGACGACGCCGTTGAGCACGGCTTGCCCACTCAGGGCAATAAAACCAATGGCAGCAGAAACGGAGAGGGGGATTGAAAAAATCCACAGAGCCACAAAACCACCAATCAACGCCAAGGGCACATTGATCAAAATGAGGCTGGCGGTTTTGAAAGAACCAAATGCATCGAACAAGAGTACAAAAATCAAGAGCAGCGAAATGGGCACCACCACGGACAAACGTTTCATGGCGCGCTCTTGGTTTTCAAATTCACCAGACCATGAGATTTTGTAATCGCTTGGAATTTTGATGTTCTTCTCAACCCGATTTTGCATATCGGCCACGACAGAACCCATGTCGCGGTCTTTGATGAAGATGCCAATGGCCATGGTGCGGCGACCCGCTTCGCGTGCGATGTTCATGGCGCCACTGGTTTCTCGAATGTCTGTGACTGAGCCAAGGCTGGTGTAACCACCGTCTGGCGTAGCGATGGAGATGCCTGCTAAGTTAGCGATGCTTCGACGGTCTTCAGGTAATCGGACGGCCACCGAGAACTTGCGTTCACCTTCCCAAATCTGGGTGGTAGATTTACCCGCCAAGGCTGTTTCGATCACATCTTGTACGTCGCTCACGTTCAAGCCGTAGCGGGCTGCGCGTTCACGGTTGATGTTGATCAATAACTGAGGCATGTCGCCGGCGCGATCGATTTCAGCTCGGTAAACGCCTTTGACTTTTTTGATTTCACGTTCAATCGATTCTGTCAACTGTTTGAGTTCGACCAAATCGTCACCGGCCACTTTGATCACAATTTGCCCGTCAATTTGTGAAATAGATTCAAGCACGTTGTCTCGAATGGGCTGAGAAAATGTGGGCTCCATGCCCGGTAAGGCTGAAACTGCGCGGTCCATTTCGTCAATCAAATGTTCCTTGGTCAGTCCCTTGCGCCATTCTTCTGGCGGCTTGATGTCGACAAAGACCTCGGCCATGCTGATGGTTTTAGGGTCGGTGCCGTCTTCAGGCTGACCCGCTTTGGAAACGGTGGTTTTCACCTCTGGAATTTTGATCAGCGCTTGCCTCACGTCGTGCAAGATGCGCGTGGCTTCAGCATTGGACACACTTGAGGGCAAACGAACGTTGACCCAAATGGTGCCTTCGTTGAGTTCAGGCAAAAATTCAGATCCTAGGCGCGAAGCTGCAAGGATGGCCACAGCAAACAATGACAAAGAAATAGCCACCACTTTGCTGCGGTTGCTAAGGGCCCAAGCCAAGATGGGGCGATAGAAGTTTTTGGCGCCTGCGACCAACTTGTTGTCACCGTGCGGCAGTTTTCTGCGCAGCATCCAATAGGTGAGCAAGGGCACTAAGGTGAGTGAGAAAATAAGCGAGCCCACCAGGGCGGTGGTGACGGACAAGGCCATAGGCTGAAAAATTCGGCCTTCGTGGCGTTGCAGTGCAAAAATAGGAATGTGCGCAGCAATGATGATGAGCATAGAGAACAAGGTGGGCCTGCCCACTTCGTTGGTGGCGTTGATGATGACCTCGCGCCGCTCGCTGTCTGACATGTCCTCTTTGTTTTCTGCGAGGCGGTGCATGATGTTTTCAACCACGATCACAGCGCCATCCACAATGATGCCGAAGTCCATGGCGCCCAAGCTCAGCAAGTTGGCTGGCACGCCCATGATTTTGAGGCCCAAGAAGGTGGACAACAAGGCCAATGGAATGACCAAAACCACGGCCAAGCTGGCGCGAAAGTTGGATAAGAAAATGTACAAAACGAGCGACACCAACAAAGCACCTTCAACCAAATTCTTGAACACGGTTGAGAGGGTTTTGTCCATCAGCCAAGTGCGGTCATAGAAGGGCACAATTTGCACGCCTTTAGGCAAAGTGCGTGAATTCAATTCATCGACTTTGACCTTGATGCCCTTCAGAACTTCGCTGGGGTTTTCGCCCTTTCGCATCACGATGATGCCAGTCACGACGTCGTCATCGTTGTCCTGACCCACCGTACCCAAACGAGGCACCGCACCCACTTTCACTTGGGCAAGGTCGCGAATCAAAATGGGGGTGCCATTGCGAGATGTGACCACAATTTGGCCAATGTCTTCTGCTGATCGCAAGAGGCCAATACCGCGAATGGCAAACTGCTGAGAACCTTGCGCAACATAGCTGCCGCCTGCATTGGCATTGCCACGTCCCAGTGCATCGAGTAAGTTTTGGAAACTGAGTTTGTAAGCCCGCAGTTTGTCCAAGTCTGGTTGCACTTCGTATTGTTTGATGAAGCCACCCATGGCTACCACGTCTGCCACACCAGGCACTTGGCGGATAGCACGCTCAACGACCCAATCTTGCAAAGTGCGCAATTCGGAAGTGGTTTTACCATC
Source organism: uncultured Burkholderiales bacterium (assembly GCA_903856875.1). Classification (GTDB taxonomy): domain Bacteria; phylum Pseudomonadota; class Gammaproteobacteria; order Burkholderiales; family Burkholderiaceae_C; genus Limnohabitans_A. Next base: position 8,542 of record CAIODE010000035.1, on the reverse strand, counting down.
GCCCCTTAAGCGATAACGCATGACTTCGCCCACTGGTGTGGCGTTGGGCGCAATGTTGGCTTCTACGCCTTGCGGAAGATCAACGCCGCGCAATCGCTCATTGACTTGCTGACGGACCAAATTCACATCGGCTTTGTCGTCATAAGTGATCACAGTGAAAGACAAACCAAACTGCGTATGCGAGAACATGCGAATGGAATTAGGTACGCCAGACAACGCCACCTCAATGGGCAAGGTGACTTCTTTTTCTACTTCTTCAGCTGCCCGCCCGGGGTACAAGGCAATGACCGTCACTTGCGTGTCTGTGACATCGGGAAATGCTTCAACAGAAAGTGTTTTAAATGCGAACAAACCTGCCATGGCAAAAATCACCGTGCCCAACACAATGAACAAGGGTTGGTGCAATGCATAGTGAATGATTTTTCTCATTTGGAATCTGCCGCTTTGCCGTTGGCTGCTGCTGTGTTTTTGGCGGTTTCTTCTGCCACGCGGAATTCTCGCGCCAGAAGCAAACTGTTTTCACTCACGACTTGCTCATTGGCTTGTAAGCCGCTGGTGACAATGGAAATCTTGCTGCCTTCGTAGCTGAGCTTGACCGTGCGGGGCTCGAAGGTATCGGCCGCGGTTTTGACAAACACTCTGTGTTGTGTCCCTCTCAGCAGTACTGCGCTGGCAGGCACCGCGAGGCCTTGTCCCAGCGATCGGTTGATTTGCGCGGTACCCAGCATTTCAGCTTTCAGAATGCGTTGAGGATTTTCAACCAGGCCTCTGACCTTGATGGTGCGCGTATTGGGGTCAATCACATCGGCACTGGCCATGACACGCCCTTTGAATTTTTTGCCGCTCAAAGCTGCCACCGTCAAATCAAAACTGGCGCCAGGCTTGAGCGCACTGATGTCTGATTCTTGTGCATCAATTTGGACCCAAAGGCTAGAAGGATCGGACACCACAAAAAGTGCCAAGGCACCAGGCCCAAATTGTTCAGGCCGAATTTCTTGGCCAGGATTGACATTTTTTTCAACCACCACGCCGGCCAAGTCACTGCTCAAGTTCAGTTGTTGATTCACCAAGCCGTGAGCGCCGTACAAGTTGATTCGCGTCACAGTTCGATCCGCTTCAGCTTTAGCGCGCAATGCGTCGGTTTCTGCTTGATCGAAATCTTTGCGAGCCACAATGCCAGCTTCAAAGAGCTCTTTTTGTCGGTTGAAATTTTTCTCTGCCAATCGCAAATCAGCCATGGCTTTCGATGCATCTGCTTGTGCAGCCCCAAACTCGGGTGAGTTCAAGGTCAGCAGGGTTTCGCCTTTTCGAACAGACTTGCCCAAGTCGGTGTGAATGTTGGCCACACGGCCGGACAAAGGCGCGTAAATGCGTTGTGTACGGTCTTCATTCCACACCAAATGCGCAGGTAAATCGACAGCAATGTCCTCTGCGGGAATGGCTGGCGCCGTGACCAACAAGGCCAGCTGCGAGTTGCCCTCAGGAAATCGCAATTGGTTGTTTTGCATGATGGGCTGAGGCTCTGCGACCTTGGGCGCGGGCGCCTCTGAACAGGCGGCTAAGCTGCTAGCGATCAGGAGTGTGAGGTAGATTTTTTTCACGTGAATTCTTGTGTCGGTCAAATTAAAAAGAAATGCTGACCCAGCTCAAAGCTTTGGGGCGCGCAATTGCAAAGCGATGAAGGTTTTGGCGTGTTCAGCCTTGACTTCAACTGCTTCAAGCAAAGAGTTTTTGAGGGTGCGCCTAGCATCCAACAAGTCAACCAAGGGGATGGCCCCTTTGGTGTAAGCCAGCTCGGCTTGTGTGGCTACTTTGTGGGCACGGGGCAATATTTCTTGCATGTAGATGGTGTAGCGCGCCATGGACGCTGCGTAGGCTTCGCGCATGCTCAGCCACTCTGCCTCGGCATTCAATTTCGCTTGGTCCCATTGGGTCTGGGCTTGGAATGATTGCGCTGTAGCGCGGCCAATTTCACCGTCATACGTGCTGCCCACTTGAAGCGGGAATTGCACTCGCAATTCTGTGAGACGTTTGTTGGTGCCTGGGTTGCTGTCGACCGACAGGCCAATGGTGGGGTCGATCTTGCCTAGTGCTTTGGCGTTGTCGAGCAGCGCTTGCGAGGCTTGCGCGCGCAATTGAAAAGCTTGTACGTCGGGTCTGGCGGTGATCCAAGCTTCCAACGATTGCGATTGTTCCAAGGCTAGCGCAGACGCTTGAGGCCAGTCGGCCGTCACGCTTAACTTTTGGCCATTGGATGGGTTCAGTCCTAAGTTTTGACTCAGAACATAGCCGGCCCGTTTTTCATCCAATTGTGCTTTGCGCAAGTCAGAAAGTGCGTGTTCAGCTTCAATTTCAACGCGCATCATGTCTTGGGCAGACAAGTCACCCGCTTTAGCCCGCAATTTGGCGGCGTTGGCGCTGGTTTCAGCAGATTGTGCAATGGCTTTTAAGTGCTGAGTGCGTTCCTGTGCAGCCAGAAGTTCAAAGTACAAATCTTTGGCCAAAAGTTGCTGTTGAATTTGTGTCTCTGCAAACTCGGCTTGCGCGGCTTGGGCATTGAGCTTGGCTGCACCGGTGCGGTGCGTGCGTTTGCCGCCACGCTCTAAGGTCCAATCTAAACCCCAAGACTTATCGGTTCTGCGTTGTGGTGCGAGATTGCCTGCTGTGACACTGGCTTGTCCGCTGTTGTCCGTGGCGCTGGTCTTGGCTGAGAAAGTTGGCAAAGGCGCTCGGTTGGCTGCCAAAATATCCGAATTGGCGGCCGCCAAATCTTGTTGGGACATCCTGGATGCGGCATTCTGCTTGGCGACCTCCAGTGTTTGTACCAAGCTTAAAGGTGCTGCAGGCACAGGCATGGCGGGCGTGAGGGTTTGTGCTGCTAAAGAAAAATTAGTCAGACAAGCGGCGAAAAAAATTAACTGTCGTATGCTCATCCCTTGTTTATCGGCCAGATGACCTGACCATCACCTGACCAAGAACCTGAACGAAGGTCTAAATTGGCTCAAATTGATCACTGACCATGCGAATTTTGCTCATAGAAGACGACCCCACCCTGCGTGATGTCATGTCCCAAAAACTCGTGGACACTGGCAATCGAGTGGACACGGCGGGCGATTTGGCCACAGCCCGCCATTTGTGGACGGTTCAGTCCTTCGATGTTGTTTTGCTAGATTTGAATTTGCCTGAGTCAGCAAAAGCCAATGCCCCCATGTCCAGTGGCTTGCATGTGTTGCGACAGGTGCGTGCCAAAGGCGACCGAACTCCTGTATTAATTTTGTCGGCCAGAAATCGAACCGAAGAACGAATAGCTGGTTTGGACGCGGGAGCAGACGACTACTTGGGCAAACCGTTTGAATTGAATGAAGTTGAGGCCAGGCTCAGAGCCATTTTGCGTCGCAGTCAGGGCGCCGATGACCTGACCCAAGTTGGACAACTTCAACTCAATCGCCACCAACGCCGATTCTCTTTGGCCGGTGAACCCTTGCAACTTCCTGCGCGCGAATTTGAAGTGCTTTGGGAGTTAATGAGCCCACCCGGACGTGTGATCAACAAAAGAAATTTGTCGGACAAGCTTTCTTCGTTTGATGAGTCCTTGGGCGACAACGCCTTGGAGACTTTTATTTCTCGATTGAGACGCAAGTTGGAAAGCTCAGGTGCCATCATTCGCACCCTGCGCGGTATTGGTTATTTGATAGAGGAAGACCAATGAACGAAACGCCAAACTTGGGTCGAGCCGTCAAATCGTCCCTTCAGTACAGGCTGATGAGCCATGTCTTATGGCCTTTGGGCATGGTCTGGTTGTTGGGTACCTTCATATCCGCGGGCATTGCCAATTTATTTGTACAGCAGGCCTTTGATCGCTCCTTGTTGGACGATGCCTACATGGTGGCCAGCCACGTGAAGTTGAAATTGGCACCAGGGGCTGGCTTAGAAGTCAATATGACCGCTGCCGAACTGAACGGTTTGTTGTTTGACCAAAGTGAGGCCGTGGCCTTTGCACTGTTTAGGGGTGACGGCACATTTTTGGCTGGCCACCCTGGTTTGATTGCTTCCACGGTAGCTCAAACCTCTGCAGCTCCAATTGAATTTGAGAACATTTTTTTCCAAGGCAAGTCCATGCGTGCTGTAGTTTTGCAGCAAGAGCGACCCGAAAAGTTTTCTGTCATCGTTGCGCAAACCGCCTTAAGCCGAACTCAATTGCTTGAAAAATTGTTGGCATATTCCGTCATCCCCGAGCTGATGCTGTTGATCATGATTGGTGCTTGGCTGCGATGGGTCATTGCCAAAGATCTGCAGCCTCTGGCTGAGCTCATGAGCGTGGTGAAATCTCGTGATGGTTCTGATTTTTCACCTTTGCAGGTGCGGGCCAGTACCATCGATATGGAAAATTTGGGCAATGCGGTGAATGCCCTTTTGCGGCGAATTGAAGCAGGCTTGAAAGCGCAAAAAGAATTCACTGGTAATGTTGCCCATGAGTTGCGAACCCCTCTGGCAGGTATTCGTGCGTTGGCGGAATATGGTTTGGAAAGCTCGCAGCCTGAGCGGCTCAGAGCGCAACTGGTTCAGATCAAGGAAAGTAGCATTCGCGCTAGCCACTTGACCGATCAGCTTTTGGCATTGGCTTTTGCCGATGAAGCGGACATTGAGAAAAAAACCGAGCGAGTTCAATTGGATGAGGTGATGACTAACGCCATCTTGCAACGAGGTGCTCTGGCCAGAGAACTCAACATTGATTTGGGCGCTACAGGCATTGAGCAAGCGTGCTTCATTTTGGCCAACAAAGCTTTGACTGAAGGAGTTTTGAACAACCTCTTGGACAATGCCATGCGCTATGGCAAGCCTTCGGGCGGCGGAGCGCAGGTCGTCACCGTCTCATTGAAAATACATGCACAAGGGGTTGAGATGGTGGTGCAAGACAATGGACCTGGCATTGCCAGTGAAGACCGCGAAAACATTTTCAAACGCGGTGTGCAAGGTGCAAACCGCGATGGTTCAAATCAGGGGATGGGCTTGGGTTTGTCGATCGTCACGCGCTATGCTGAATTAATGGGTGCTCAATTTTGGCTTGCAAATTCGCAGGGCGACATGGGCTTGGAAGCCCATGTTTTATTCAAGCTTGATCAATAAAGCGCAGGCGATAGCAAGCGCAAGCCCACCGAAACCCAGCGCTGACTCGATACGGCACTGCCTGAAGCACTCCACACATTGCCCAATGTGGTATCAATTTGAACCCGTTGCGGAATGATCCAAAACCGCAAACCCACTTGGTACTTGGTGGGCTGTTTGTCTTCACCGTAAGTTTCTAAAATGCCGATCACACGGCTGTTGAAGGGTCGCTCAAATCCGAGTCCCCAGGTTTTGGCGCCATAGCCCTGCGCTTGATGGTTCACCCATCCCAGGTTGAGGTGGGTGAAGCGGTCTTGACCCACAGACCAAGTGATGGGCACATTCAAATAGACATCGTTGACGGTTTCGAAACTTGTTCGGCCCGTGTGTTTGAGCGTGCCCAAAGTGGTGGAAAGTCCCCAACTGTCTGACTCTAAAACACGCCATCTTTTCTTCGCTTGAAGCAAATGAAATTGACTGCTTTCTAAGCCTGTTTCAGATTGAAAATTGGCACCCACAGAAATTTCGGTGTCAAAGAAAAAATTACAGCCCGGCACAGTCCAGCGTTCGATGCTGAGCTTTGATTTTTTGACCCAGCTTTCGTCTTGGCAACTTTTGGGGTCGACCACATTGGCATCGTCTGTGTTGAGCGGGCGGGCTGCAAAAGCAATGGCTGGAGCAAGAGCCAGGTTGAGCCACAAAAGAGCCCTCAGTGATTTTGAAATGAAATGGCGCATGTTTTAAAAGCGGAATCCCGCTGAAATTCGCTGTTGATCGTGATCGGTGAAATTCACCTTTTGTTCTTTGGCCAGCCTGAAAAAATTGTTGCCAATGTCATAGGTCAATGAAAGCGCATTGCCTTTGATGGCAGGTGAATCAGCCGTTAGTCTACCTGACTTGCGTGACGCATCGACAACCAAGCGTTCTGTGCTGCTAATTTGCCAACGCCATACGCCGTGTGTCACGGTTTGACCTGTGTGCAGTCGATTGTCGCGAACGGTGAAGACATTGAAGATCTGTTTGTCGATGACCTTGGTGCCAAAACCAATGACATAAGAATCGTTGGGGTCGAATGTCAAGTTGTAATAGTCTTTCAAATTGGTTCGACCCAAGCCGGTGAGAAGATAGGTCGATCCACCAATTTGAAAATTCAGTGAGCCACCCACAAATCCCTTGGATGCAATTTGAACAGAGGGCACCATTTGACCCCACGCAAAATTGGCGCTGTACTCATAACCAAAACGCGTTTGCTGGAATTCATTGCCGCGCACATACTGGCCCACCCAGGTGGTGTGCTGCCCTAAGTTGCCTCTTAAGTTGACATCTGCTGCATTGTTTTCATGCTGCGTGACATACCAAGAAGGCGTGAACTTGAAGGACCACTCTGGTTCCTTTTGCGAATCTTGCGCATTGGCAAATGTCATGCCCAAGCTCATCAAGCTAGCCACCAGGAGGGCGCCCATCATGTTGTGTTTGTTTGCTGCAGTGATCAGTGAGTTCATGTTTTCAAACCTTGAGAATGTGATGGGCTAAAGCCTCGGCAACCTTGATGCCATCCACACCGGCAGACAATATACCGCCAGCGTAACTTGCGCCTTCTCCTGCAGGATATAGCCCTATCGTATTTAAGCTTTGCAAGTTTTCTCCTCGCGTCATTTTAAGTGGCGAAGAAGTGCGCGTCTCAACGCCAGTCAGCACCGCATCTTTCATGTCGTAGCCCTTGATCTTGCGACCAAAGACAGGCAGCGCTTCTTGCATGGCTTCAATGGCGTAGCTTGGTAAAACTTGCGCTAAGTCACCCAAGCTCACACCTGGTTTGTAAGAGGGCACCACTTCGCCAAATTCTTTGGAGGCGCGCGACGCTAAAAAATCGCCAACCAATTGCCCAGGTGCGGTGTAGTTTGCGCCGCCTGCCACATAGGCCTTCGATTCCAGTTGGCGTTGCAAAACCATGCCCGACAAGGGGTGATACGCCTTGGGTGTTTGCTGCGCCATGGCCTGTGCTTGTGCGGCCCATTTCAAACCATCTTGTTCGCCAAACGCAGCTTGCCATGACGCATTGTCTAAAGGGTAATCGGAAGGCTCAATGGCCACCACCATGCCAGCATTGGCATTGCGTTCGTTGCGTGAGTATTGGCTCATGCCGTTGGTGACCACGCGGCCCGCTTCGCTGGTAGCGGCCACCACGGTACCGCCGGGGCACATGCAAAAGCTGTAGACCGCACGGCCGTTTTGCGCGTGGTGTACCAATTTGTAATCGGCTGCACCCAGCAAGGGGTGGCCTGCATGCCGGCCCCAGCGTGCAGCATCAATCACGCTTTGCGGGTGTTCAATGCGCACTCCTACCGAGAAGGCTTTGGCTTCCATGTACACACCGCGTTCGTACAACAAGGTGAAGGTGTCGCGTGCACTGTGACCCAAAGCCAGCACCACATGGCGCGTGGCCAAGTGCGCGCGCCCGCCTGTGTGACGATCTACCATGTGAAGGCCTGTCACTTGTCGGCCTGAAGGTGTGGTTTCAATGTCGATGTCGACCACGCGTTGTTCAAATCGAACTTCACCGCCCAATGCAATGATTTGCTCGCGCAAGTTTTCTACAACCCTGACCAATTTGAAAGTACCAATGTGGGGATGCGCCGCAAACAAAATGTCGCTTGGCGCGCCGGCTTGCACAAACTCGTTCATGACTTTGCGGCCCAAATGACGCGGGTCTTTGATTTGGCTGTAAAGCTTGCCGTCTGAAAAAGTGCCCGCACCACCTTCGCCAAACTGCACATTGCTTTCGGGCTTGAGGGTTTGCTTGCGCCATAAACCCCAAGTGTCTTTGGTGCGTTGTCGCACGGGGCTGCCACGTTCAATCACGATGGGCTTGAAGCCCATTTGCGCCAAGCTCAAGGCTGCAAAAATGCCGCAAGGCCCAAAGCCCACCACCACAGGTCGCTCGCCTTGTTGCAGACCAAAATTGGACGGCGCATGGCAGGGTGGCTGCCAAGTCATGTTGGGGCTTGCTTGAATGTGAGGATGCTTTGGAAATTTGGCAAGGAGTGTTTGTTCAGAGGCTGTGTCTTTGAGCGACACATCGACAATGAACACCGCCAATAAATCGACTTTGCGTGCATCGAAGCTTCGCTTGAAAACATTCAACTGATCAATGTCTTCTGAATCAATGCCCAGGGCTTGAGCAGCCAGTTTTAGCAATTCAGCTTCAGGGTGTGGTGCTGGAATGCGATCTTCGTCTGTTTCAGACGGTGCATCCGCTGCGCGGCGAACCTCAACCGGCAAAGCGGTCAAGGGCAGTTTCAGTTCTGAAATTCGAATCATGGCGATCGGTGGTGGGGCTTGTGGTTATCAAGCAGACTCAGCGATTATCGCGCGAGATGACAAGTGAGGAAATCCATCTTTGCATCAACACGTCATGAAAAGCAGAAACCTTAGT
>CAIODE010000034.1 GCA_903856875.1 uncultured Burkholderiales bacterium | reverse complement strand
GCGCCACTTATGTTGCACGCGGATTTTCTGGGGATAAAGAGCAGTTGGTCCCTTTGATCAAGGGTGCGATCGGCCACGGAGGTGCCGCTTTTATTGATGTCATTAGTCCGTGTGTTGCCTTCAACAACCACAGTGGCAGTACCAAAAGCTACGACTACGTTCGACAGCACAATGAGTCTGTCAGCAAAATTGATTTCATGCCCCATCGGTCTGAGATTACGGCGCAGTACGCTGATGGTGAAGTCATTGAAGTCGAGCAACATGACGGAACTTTTTTGCGACTGATGAAAATTGATAAATCTTACAACCCTGGAAAGCGATATGAAGCATTAAGTTATATGAATGATAGGCACGAGAAGGGCGAAATTGTCACTGGCTTGCTCTATCTCGACCCTCTTGCGCTGGATTTGCATGCTTCACTGAATTCAAGTCACCTTCCGCTCAATGCTTTGCAGGAAAAAGAGTTGTGTCCAGGTGCAGAAGTACTTTCAAAAATTAATCAATCATTTAGATAAACCAATCATAAGATTGATATTCAAGTAAACCCTTTCCTGGAGACTGATCATGACGGAGCGACTGGTTTCAAAATCTATGTCAACCCGGTTTGTCCTCAATCTGCTGCTTGACGCATCCATCTTGGAAGCTGCTTGTCTAATGACCAAAACAAACTCCAGCAGCGTTTTGATCTTCGACACCACAGGTCAAATGCGTGGCATTGTCACCGAGCGAGACCTGATGACAAAGGTCTTGGCCAAGGCCCTTGACCCTAAAACAACGACCGTCTCACAGGTCATGACGCCTAACCCGCAATGCGTCGGCCCTGATACGACTGTTTCAGAAGCTATCCTTATCATGATCGAACGCGGCTTCCGTCATTTGCCCATCAAGTCAAAAGATGGCCATATCACTGGTGTATTTTCCTCCAGCGATGCACTTCCCAAAGAAATTGATGTGGCCATGACAATGGCTGAATTTCACCGACAAGCCTTTGACTCAAAAGTTTAAAAAACTTATTTGTTATTTTTAAACAGAATTTTATGAGTATGGTTTGTGAGTCAAAAAATCTTTTTTTAAAGCATTTTTAACACTTTGTAGTTGGTAGTAAAACTCTTCTTATAGAGGAACATCATGGAACAAATCAAGCGATTAAGCTTCGAGGATTTCAAAGAAGAAAAACTGCAGCAAGGTTATCGTGACGTTCTGGAACGGCGGTGGGAGCCTCATTCCGAAACAGAATTGCACCATCACGACTTCACGGCGGATGCTTTAGTGATTGAAGGTGAATTCTGGTTAACTGTAGAAGGTAAAACTCGGCATTTGAGTCTTGGTGAAGCATTTCATGTGCCAGCAGGATTTATGCACAAAGAAAAATACGGTCCTGAGGGATGTGTTTTTTGGGTTGCAAGAATCTGATTTTTTACGCTTAGGCTCAACATTGGAATCAAAATCCAATGGTTTATTGGAGAAATTGCTCAGTCTTCCCATTGCAGTACAGGCCCCAGTTTGCGCTGCGCTAAAAACATGGCTTCGCGCAAGCTCATCGCCATGCCGCCGCTTTGCCACTGCCCATGAGGGCCGGGGGGACGGTAACGAATGTAAAAACATTCGGCTGAACTGTCGGCAGCCAGCTCTGGCGGGTCCTCGGGGTCCTGGCTGCCGAAGCGCTTGTGAAGGTGCACGATGCGCACGGGGCAAAGGGTCAAGCCACCGTAAAACCAGTGGCCTTGTTTGACCGCAACTTGTTCATCAATGTCTTTCATGGCCACGCCTCCTGCAAAGCAACAGGTAAAAACCCCCGGAGTTTTGTGGCTCCGGGGGATGATCAAGTGGCTTACGCCAGATCGAAGCGGTCCAAATTCATGACCTTGTTCCAAGCGGCCACGAAATCACGCACAAACTTAGCCTGGTTGTCGTCTTGGGCATAGGCCTCAGACAAGGCGCGCAGCTGTGAGTTGGAGCCGAACACCAGGTCCACTCGCGTGCCAGTCCACTGAACCGCGCCGGTTTTGCGGTGGCGGCCTTCAAAGGCGGTTTCCGCTTGCGAGGTGGGCGTCCAGACCACGCCCATGTCGGTCAGGTTCACAAAGAAGTCGTTGCTCAATTGGCCCACGCGCTGGGTAAACACGCCGTGCTTGGAGCCACCGGTGTTGGCGCCCAAGACGCGCAACCCGCCCACCAGTACAGTCATTTCTGGTGCGCTCAAGCCCAGCAGCTGCGCCTTGTCGACCAGCATCTCTTCGGCCGACACGGTAAAGGCTTTCTTTTGGTAGTTGCGAAAGCCATCGGCTTGGGGCTCCAACACGGCAAAAGAATCCACATCGGTTTGCTCGGGGCTGGCGTCGGTGCGACCAGGTTTGAAAGGCACTTGCACGTCAAAGCCAGCGGCTTTGGCAGCAGACTCCACCGCGGCGCAGCCGCCCAGCACAATCAAGTCGGCCAAGGACACTTGCTTACCGCCTTTGGCGTTGAAAGCTGCTTGCACGGCCTCGAGCGCCGCTAGCACCTTGGCCAGCTGTGCAGGCTGGTTGGCTTCCCAGTCCTTTTGTGGGGCCAAGCGAATGCGCGCACCGTTGGCACCACCGCGCTTGTCAGAGGAGCGGAAGCTGCTGGCCGAGGCCCATGCCGTGGCCACCAACTCGCTCACGCTCAAGCCCTTGGCCAAAATGCTTGCCTTGAGGGCGGCGATGTCGGCGACGTCAATTGGCGCACCTTTGGCTGCGGGGATGGGGTCTTGCCAGATCAGGTCTTCAGCAGGCACTTCAGGGCCAAGGTAGTTGACCTTGGGGCCCATGTCGCGGTGGGTCAGCTTGAACCAGGCGCGCGCGTAGGCGTCGGCAAATTCATCGGGGTTGTTCAAGAAGTGGCGCGAGACCTTCTCGTAGTCCGGGTCCATGCGCAGCGACAGGTCGGCCGTGGTCATCATGGGCGGGTGCTTTTTGCTTGGGTCATGAGCATCGACCACCATGTCTTCGGGTGCGCAGTCTTTGGCGTGCCATTGAATGGCGCCTGCGGCGGTCGTCATTTGCACGTATTCATACTTGAACAGCACTTTGAGGTAGCCCATGTCCCAGGTGGTGGGGTTGGGTTTCCATGCGCCATCAAAGCCGCTGGTGGTGGTGTCGCCGCCCTTGCCGGTGCCGTGCTTGTTGATCCAGCCAAAACCCATTTCGTGCATGGGCGCGCCTTCGGGCTCGGGGCCGACCAAGGCCGCGTCGCCAGCGCCGTGCATCTTGCCAAAGGTGTGGCCACCGGCGACCAGGGCCACGGTTTCATAGTCGTTCATGGCCATGCGGGCGAAGGTCTCACGCACATCGTGGGCCGACAACTTGGGGTCTGGGTTGCCGTCCGGACCTTGTGGGTTCACGTAAATCAGACCCATTTGAACGGCGGCCAGGGGGTGGTCCAGCTCGCGTTGGCCGCTGTAGCGGCTGTTGTCTTTGTCGCTGGTGGCCAGCCACTCTGTTTCAGCGCCCCAGAAGATGTCTTCTTCGGGTGCCCAGATGTCAGGTCGGCCGCCACCAAAGCCAAAGGTTTTGAAGCCCATGGATTCCATGGCCACGTTACCGCACAAAATGAACAGGTCGGCCCAAGAAATTTTGTTGCCGTATTTTTTCTTGATGGGCCACAGCAGGCGGCGGCCTTTGTCGAGGTTGCCGTTGTCAGGAAAACTGTTGAGGGGTGCAAAGCGCTGATTGCCAGTGTTGGCACCGCCGCGGCCGTCGGCCGTACGGTAGGTGCCGGCTGCGTGCCAAGCTAGGCGAATGAACAAACCGCCGTAATGGCCCCAGTCGGCTGGCCACCACTCTTGGTTGTCGGTCATCAGATCGACCATGTCTTTTTTGAGCGCGGCGAAGTCAAGCTTGGCGAATTCTTTGCGGTAGTCGTAGTCCGCATCCATGGGGTTGGAGACGGGCGTGTGTTGATGCAAGATGGCCAGGTTCAGCTGGTTTGGCCACCAATCTGCATTGGAGCGCCGGCCATTGGAGCTGTTCGCGCCAACGACAGCATGAAAAGGACATTGGGAAGTTGATGGGGTGCTCATGTGTACTCCTGTGAAGAAAAATTAATTTGATCGAATAGACTTGGTCAATGCGGCAAAGGCTCAATCTAGGGCGTTTGTGCGATCTAGCGCTGCGGCCTCCATCATTGTGAACCTCTGAGACAACAATGACATCTCATTGTAAGAAGGTCAAGTCGCTCTGACCAGTAGATTAAATCTATCTATCTAATAGCCAGTGTCTTCAGAATTGGGGTCCCAAAATCAGTAAACAAATAATGATGTCAGAACTGGAGTGAAGAGGGCGTCTTGCTGATCGATTTTTGCCACTTGCTTTTAGACTTCGACCGCGCAATGTGCGTGCAATTACTTGATGAAATTTGAGGGCAGAAAGTCACCAAGAATCCCTCATCGCTGCAAACTACTGCGTTAAAAAGGAAAAAGCGCCGTAAAAAGTTTTTTTATTGACTTATAGGCCTAACTTTTTTATCTCAGAACCTCCGATTAACAGAAATCCAGTCTGTACACAAAGTTAGACTGTGAGCGCCTGGCTCGCACCAGTGGCCTACGGATTACTAGAAAACATGGCGAAAAGCGAAGAGCCCGCCTGCACACAAAACTTAGGAGTTAAGCATGCGCATCACCCACATTGACCACTACAACATTCGCCTCAAGCCTTCTGACCTGAAGGCGATCCGTGATTTTTATGTCAACGTATTAGGTCTGACTGAAGGCGCTAGGCCGCATTTCAACTTTCCTGGCTACTGGCTTTATGGTGGAGCGGAAGCGGCCATCCTTCATCTGGCTGCCACACTGCCAGACCAAGCAGACGAAATTTCGCCGGACAAGCCGACTGGCCAGTTTGATCACATTTCGCTCAAAGCTTCGGACGCCTCGAGTGCACGCGCGCGGCTCAAATCTGCTGGTGTTCCGTTTGACGAGCGTCCTGTGCCGGGTTGGCGAATGAACCAGATATTTTTCAAAGATCCCGCAGGATTGAAGGTCGAGCTGACCTTTGACATGGAACGAG
>CAIODE010000033.1 GCA_903856875.1 uncultured Burkholderiales bacterium | reverse complement strand
GGTGTTTGCAGTGCACAACCGCGCCATGACCGGCACCACCTTGTTGGTCGATGGCGGACAGCACTTGATGAAGTTCGAGCGCGATTTTTCTTTGATGTGAGCCAGCATGACTGCCCCTACTTCCACCCATGCAGACCCCTTGGCCCCATCAGGCAAGCAAACGCTCACGCTCACAGGTCTCAGATTTGAAGCCAGCTTGGGCATTTTGGAGCACGAAAAAAATGAGCCCCAGCCCATTCAAGTGGACGCCGAACTCAACCTCGGGCCTCAGCCTTTGTTGCCAAGAGATGATGACATCAGCAATGTGCTCGACTACCGCAAGGTGCGCAAAATCATCATCGATGAATGCACGGCTGAGCATGTTAATTTGCTCGAAAGTCTCATTGGCAAACTTTCGCACCGTCTGATGCAATTGCATGGTGTCAAAGGTGTGCGAGTGAAAATTGCCAAGTTAGAAATTTTTGAAGATTGCGAAGTTGCCATTCGCATGGAAACAGGACAATGGTGAAACCATGAATGCACCCACACAGAACGCTTGGCTAGAGACCGTGGCCGATGAAGCCGAAGATCAGGCCGCGCAAAAAGCCAAGGCCCTCAAAATTGAACGTGAGACACACAAGTTAGAAAAACGCTTGTGCCGCCAGGTGGGTCAGGCCATCAGCGAATTCAACATGATTGAAGATGGCGACCGCATCATGGTCTGCATGTCGGGCGGCAAAGACAGCTACGGCATGCTCGACATTTTGCTCAAAATGAAAGCGCGGGCGCCCGTTGACTTTGAACTCGTCGCCGTCAACTTAGATCAAAAGCAACCTGGCTTTCCTGCAGAAATTTTGCCCGCCTATTTGAAAAACATGGGCGTTCCGTTTCACATTGAAACGCAAGACACCTACTCCATCGTGAAAGACAAAATTCCCGAAGGCAAAACCATGTGCAGTTTGTGCAGCCGTTTGCGCCGCGGTATTTTGTACAAAGTGGCAGGCCAATTGAAGTGCAACAAATTGGCCTTGGGTCACCACCGCGATGACATGTTACAAACCTTTTTCTTGAACATGTTTTTTGGCGGCAAACTCAAAGGCATGCCACCTAAACTTTTGAGCGACAACGGTGAGTTCATGGTCATTCGCCCTCTGGCCCACGTGGCCGAGGCCGACCTGACGCGCTGGGCTGAGCACCGTCAGTTCCCCATCATTCCTTGCACCTTATGTGGCAGCCAACAAAACTTGCAGCGCGTGCAAATTGGCAACATGATTCGCGATTGGCAAAAGAAGTTTCCAGGCCGCATTGAAAACATGTTTTCAGCTTTGCAAAATGTGGTGCCCTCGCATTTGATGGATGCCAACTTGCATGATTTTAAAAATCTCAAAATCACGGGTCTCGCCAATGAAGACGGCGACAAAGCCTTTGACGACGAAAGCTTTGAAGCGCCCAATGTGATGGCCAGCTTGCAAGGTGTGCAAGTTGTTAAGCTTTGATTCGATTCAATGTTGATTTGTCATTTGAAAGTGACTCACAAGGAGACGCCATGAAACGCCAAATCACCCAAGCATTTGCACGCCACACTCAATGGGGATGGCTGTTTTTACTTGTCCTCTCTAGCCTTCTATTGAGCGGTTGCAACAGCATGCGCATCATTGAGAGCCAAGTGCAAACCAGTACACAGTGGCCCACTGTTGCAACATCACAAACTGCAGTCCCCGCCAAAGCCTACTTTCGTCTTGACCGCCTTCCTGCCGATGTCAACAACCTCCAAGCTGGCTGGGCAGAAGTTGAACTTGAAGCAGCCCTGGCGCCTTTGGGCTGGACGCGCAACGACATTGAAGCTCAATACACCGTCTGGGTTGGCGTGCGCGCGGCCGAGTTCATTTCGGACCCCTTGGGCCGACCTGTGCGCGGTCCTTGGGTGAGTCGCTTCAACATGTCGATTGGCACAGGTTACAGGCCCCATGGCGTAGGCTGGGGTATGGGCATGAACACAGGCATGCGCACGGGCTTTCCGCCAGTCTCTGGCTATGCGCAAGAAGTGAGCATCATCATTCGCGATCTCAAAACCAGCAATGTGGTCTATCAAACGAAGGCCTTGCATGACGGTCCTTGGGCTGACCATCCAAACATTTGGCGCGCCATGATTGGGGCTGCACTGCAGGGATTTCCAAACCCTGCTGCAATCAATCGACGGGTCGACACCAGCATTGCCAGATAAGTCATGCCAATGAACGCAACGCGCATCATGGCCATTCGTCATGGCGAAACTGCTTGGAATGTAGACACACGCATTCAAGGCCACATTGACATCCCATTGAATGAACATGGCCAATTGCAGGCTGAACGTTTGGCAGAAACCTTAGCTTCACAAGACACTTTGCACGCCATCTACACCAGTGACTTGCAACGCGCGCACCAAACAGCGCTTACCGTGGGCAATCGATTAGGCCTGAAACCTGTGACACACCAAGGCTTGCGCGAGCGCGGGTTTGGCGCCTTTGAAGGCAAAACCTTCAAAGAAATTGAAGCTGACTTGCCAGAGGACGCCATGCGTTGGCGCAAGCGAGATCCGCATTGGGAACCCCCTCAAGGCGGTGAGTCTTTAATCGCTTTAGATCAACGCATTCGGACCACCCTGAACACTTTGGCCGCCAAGCATCCCGGTGAGCACATTGCGGTTTTTGCGCATGGCGGTGTGATGGATATTTTGTACCGCATTGCCACTGGGCAAGATTTGTTGGCGCCTAGAACTTGGGCTTTGACCAACACCGCCATCAACCGTTTGTTGTGGACGCCAGAAAGCGTTTCTTTGGTGGGTTGGGCTGATACGTCGCACTTAGAAGAAGTGTCGCGCGACGAATACTGAGTTAATGCCTAACTGCGCGACTGAGTTGAAAACTCAATCTTGAGAGAAACTTTTGGGCGGCGTCACACCCAAGTGCCTGTAGGCAGCCAAGGTGGCCGTTCTACCGCGCGGAGTGCGCTGCAAGAAGCCTTGTTGAATCAAATACGGCTCGATCACATCTTCAATGGTATCGCGCTCTTCGCCAATGCTGGCCGCAATGTTGTCCAGGCCCACAGGGCCGCCATCAAAACGGTGAATGACAGCTTCGAGCAGTTTGCGGTCCATCAAATCAAAACCTTCGGGGTCGACATCGAGCATGGCCAAAGCCAGCTTGGCAATGTCATGCGTGATGTGGCCCACGCCCTTGACATCGGCATAGTCGCGCACACGTCTGAGCAATCGATTGGCAATGCGCGGTGTACCGCGTGAGCGCTTAGCAATTTCTTCACCACCGGCTGCATCCATGGGAACTTTGAGCAAGGCAGCACTGCGCTTGACAATGCGGCCCAACTCTTCAGGCGTGTAAAACTCCAGGCGCGAAACAATGCCAAACCTGTCGCGCAACGGATTGGTGAGCATGCCCGCACGCGTGGTGGCGCCCACCAAAGTGAAAGGCTGCAAATCGAGTTTGATGCTGCGCGCTGCTGGGCCTTCACCAATCATGATGTCGATTTGATAGTCCTCTAACGCGGGGTACAAAATTTCTTCCACAACGGGAGACAAGCGGTGAATTTCGTCGATGAACAAGACATCGTTTTTTTCTAAATTGGTGAGCAGGGCGGCCAGGTCTTTTGGTTTCTCTAAGACGGGGCCACTTGTTTGGCGCAGGTTCACACCCAACTCCGCCGCAATGATGTGGCTCAAGGTGGTCTTGCCCAAACCTGGCGGGCCAAATAGCAGCACATGGTCCAAAGGTTCGCCGCGCATCTTGGCGGCGCCAATGAAAATTTCTAACTGCTCGCGTACTTTGGCTTGGCCCACATAGTCGTCAAGCAACTTGGGGCGCAGCGCGCGCTCAATGGCTTCTTCCTGCGGTGTCTCAGGTTTTGCGTCCACCATGCGCACGGGCGGTGGGGTGCCAAAGTCGTCGGTTTGAATGCTCATGTTTAGATGATTTTATTTGGCCAAGGCCTTGAGCGCCATTTTGATGCCATCGCTTACGCCAATGTCGGGCGGCAAAGATTTGAGTGCCAGCGCGGCTTCCTTGTCGGAGTAGCCTAGTGCCACCAAGGCTTGCAGAATGTCGTTGGCATGATCATGCAAAGTACCTGCTGGCAGTCCAAGGTCTGCGCCCATCTTGCCCTTCAATTCCAGCAGCAAACGCTCGGCAGTTTTTTTGCCAATACCGGGTACTTTCACCAAGCGCCCGGCTTCTTGCTGCGTAATGGCCTGCGCCAAATCGGCCACGCCCATGCCAGACAAAACACTCAAAGCCGTTCGCGGGCCGACCCCTGAAATTTTAATCAGCTGCCTAAAAGCTGCACGCTCTTCGGTGGTGGCAAAGCCGTACAGCAGTTGGGCATCTTCTCGCACCACAAAATGCGTGAGCAACTTCACCTTCTCACCCAAGGCAGGCAGGTTGTAAAAGGTGCTCATAGGGACACTCACCTCGTAGCCAACGCCATGGCAGTCCACCACCACCTCGGGTGGGTTTTTGTCGATCAAAGTGCCTGTTAACTGACCAATCATGGCGTGCCGTTCTTCTTCATCAGATAAGTGCCTATCATTATGGGTATGGACAATGCCCAATTTGGGCTTTTGTCTATTTTCTTTAGGATTATCAGCTTGATTGTCAGACACAACTTCACGCCGCACAACAATACCCGCATGACGCATCTTTGCGGCCCTATGGACGCCCATTTGCGCACCATTGAGGCAGGCCTGCAGGTCAAAATTGCCCATCGGCACGAACAATTCAAAATTGATGGCCACAAGGCACGGGCCAACCAAGCGCTGGAGTTGCTTCAGGCCCTTTATGAAATGGCCGACCGGCCCATCAAGGAAGACGCCCTTCAGCTCATGATGACCGGCGACCCCGAGGTGGCCAACAACCCCGATGCCGCCTCACTTTTAACGCGCCGTGCTGACCTGAAAGCGCGCACCCCCATGCAGGCCTTATACATCGACAACATGGCCACGCACGACATTACCTTTGGCATTGGGCCTGCGGGCACCGGTAAAACTTATTTGGCGGTGGCTTGCGCGGTAGATGCTCTGGAGCGTGCCAGCGTGCAACGAATTGTTTTAACTCGACCGGCCGTAGAGGCTGGCGAGCGTTTGGGCTTCTTGCCTGGCGATTTATCGCAAAAGGTCGATCCGTATTTACGTCCCTTGTACGACGCGCTTTACGACCTGATGGGTCACGACAAAGTGCAGAAAGCCTTTGAGCGCAACGCCATTGAAGTCGCGCCCTTGGCCTTCATGCGCGGCCGCACCTTGAACAATGCGTTTGTGATTTTGGACGAAGCACAAAACACCACCCCTGAGCAAATGAAAATGTTCCTGACGCGCATTGGTTTTGGCGCGAAGGCTGTGGTCACCGGAGATGTGAGTCAAATTGATTTGCCCAAAGGTCAGTTGAGTGGCTTGATAGATGCTGAGCGTGTTTTAAGGCGGGTTAAGGGCATTGCCATGACACGGTTTACCAGTGCCGATGTGGTGCGTCATCCCTTGGTGGCGCGCATTGTGGATGCTTATGATGCGCAAAGAACCACGGTCCGCAGTCGGTCGATTGATGCTTGAAAAATATGGCACTACCGACGCTTAACTTGTCCCTGCAATTTGGCGACATTCCTCATGCTGCACGTCATCGCACGGCCTTGCCCCGCCATAAAGTAGCGCGCTGGATACGTCACAGTTTGGACCTTGATGGCGAAATCACCGTTCGCATTGTGGACGCCGAAGAGGGTCAACGATTGAACCGCGAGTTTAGGAAAAAAGACTACGCCACTAATGTGCTCACCTTTGATTACATGCAGTCACCCGTGGTGATGGCCGACTTGGTGTTGTGTGCGCCAGTGGTGGCACAAGAGGCGCGTGAGCAAGGTAAAACACTGCAGGCTCATTACGCGCATTTACTGGTGCATGGTGCATTGCATGCGCAGGGATGGGATCACGAAACCAGTGATGAAGATGCGGAGGCCATGGAAGCGCATGAAATTGAGATCATGCAAAGCTTGGGGTTTAAGAATCCTTACTAATTTTTGGCGTCAATTCATTTTTTGACTTGACCATAACCAGGCTTGGTCCAAGGCGCGCCAAAGACGGCATGCTTCTCCATGTAAGCAAAATCCTCATCTGTCATAGGCGGGTTATCTGGGTCGCTCAGTGCTGCCAATGTAATTTGTCTGTCTTCCTCATCAGTTGGCATGATGATTTTGATAGTTTTGCTATTTTTATTGATTTTTTTCATAACGCTTAGCCTCTCGTTTGTTAGCTTTTCGCAAACTGATGCATCGGATAGATTCATTGCGCATAACATAGACTAGAAAGTAAAGCCTGTTATCTAAGGGCACCAAGCCGCGCATGCGGTTCTCGTTGTAGTTTTGTCGCTCGTCTGGCCAAATAACAGCTTTCGTCCAATCAAGATATTGAGCGAATTCAAGCACTATGCCATGTTTGAAATAATTTGCACGGCTTTTGTTGGGGTCACATGTAAAGTGCATCGCCCCATGATGCAGCGAACCCCTAAATCAAGGTCATACATTGAGCGTCAGTGAAGCACTCAAGC
>CAIODE010000032.1 GCA_903856875.1 uncultured Burkholderiales bacterium | reverse complement strand
TGGCCATTCAGCCCAACAGCCCCAGTGACCAAGTGGGCAGAGCGCGTTTGTCAACGGTTTACATGCCAGGCTACAAAATCACCATGCTGCCCGATGAGGTGGTGCAAGGCTACACCTTGGCTGAAGGCCAAGCTTGCCCAGCCGTGTCTCTGTATGTCACGTTGGACGAAGCCACTTTGGCCATTCAACACACTGAAACCAAATTGGAGCGCGTGCCCATTTCAGCCAATTTGCGCCATGACCAGCTCGATCAGTGGGTCACGCAAGCATGGCTTGAAGAAAGCCCACCCTCGGCGCGTGAAAACGAACCTCAGCTTGGCATGACCCACGCACAACTGGCGTTCTTCTGGCGCTTGGCGCAGCATTTAAAAGCCGCTCGTGAAGTGGTTCGCGGCAAACCTGAAACCTTCAACCGACCCGACTACAACTTCAGATTGCTGCGTTCCAACTCAGACTCGCCACCTGCAGGTGATGAAAACGTTCAAATCGGCGTGCGACAACGCGGTTCACCGCTCGACTTGATCGTGGCAGAAGCCATGATTTTGGCCAACAGCACTTGGGGTCAATGGTTGGCCAGCTTGGGCGTGCCGGCCATTTACAGAAGCCAAGCCAGTTTGTCGCCGGGCATCAAAGTTCGCATGGGCACCAAAGCTCTGCCTCACGCCGGCATTGGTGTACCCGCCTATGCATGGAGTACCTCGCCACTGCGCCGCTATACCGACTTGGTCAATCAGTGGCAAATCATTGCCTGCGCACAGCACGGCGCAACTGCAGCGTTGGCGGCGCCCTTCAAGCCCAAAGATGCGCAAATGTTTGCCATCATCAGCGCCTTTGAAGCTGCTTACACCGCCTACAACAGCTACCAATCAGGCATGGAACGTTTTTGGACGCTTCAATATTTGAAGCAAGAAAACATCACCGAGGTGCTTGCCAGTTTGATCAAAGAAATGGGCGGCGGCAGTTGGTTGGTTCGTGCCGATCATTTGCCACTGATGTTAAGTGTCATGGGTGCAGCAGGTTTGGCGCGTGGTGACAAAGTCAAAGTTCAATTGGGCAGCATTGACGCCATGGCCTTGGATGTCACGGGCACAGTCATTGAAAAAATTGTCTCTTCAGACCACAGCTTGGATACAGAAAATGCATCCGGAGACGAGTTGATGGAAGACTTGGAAGAAGCGGCTACAGGCCCCATTGCGATTGCCATGAATGTGAACGAAACACCCACAGAGGACCCCTCTGCCTAGCTCACATTTTTAACGCGATCAGCCCCATGCTCACTCCTTCAATGCCTCTGTTGTTGTATCAAGGTTCGCACCGTGCATTGTTCAAGCGGGCTGCGCCAACTCAGCTCAAAAATTAAAGAATACTTTTCATGGACTCCTATTGCGTTTTCGGCCACCCCATAGAACACAGCAAATCGCCTTGGATTCAAACGCGGTTTGCCGAACTCACAGGTCAAACACTGCAGTACGAAAAAACATGGGTGCCATTGGATGCCTTGAGCAGCACGGTTCATGCTTTCAGGTCTGCTGGCGGCAAAGGCTGCAATGTCACCTTGCCCTTCAAAACCGAGGCTGCAGCGATGGCCACTGAATGCAGCCCCCGCGTGGCATTGGCGCAAGCTTGCAACACCCTCCGATTTGACGGCGAACACATTTATGGCGAGAACACCGATGGCTTGGGCTTGGTGACCGACTTGGTCAGCAATGCGGGCTTCTCTTTGCAAGGTCGCCGCATCTTGCTGATTGGCGCAGGCGGTGCTTCAGCGGGTGTACTAGGCCCTTTGTTGACACACAAACCTCACTGCATTTGGGTGGCCAACCGAAGCGTTGACAAAGCCATTCAGCTGGTTGCGCGGCATGCCAGTTTGGCTTTAGCAGAGGGCGTTGACTGCCAAGCCTTTGGCTTGACCCATGAAGCCATTCTGAGCCGGTCCTTTGACTTGGTCATCAATGCCAGCAGCAGCAGCCTTCAACAAGCAGCCTTGCCCGTGCCAGCCAGTGTGCTTCAAGCCAATGGCTTGGCCTGCGATTTGATGTACGGCCCAGCAGCTCAAGGCTTCATGCAATGGGCCCGTGCGAATGGCACTGAAGCGCGCGATGGACTTGGCATGTTGGTCGAGCAAGCGGCGGCCTCATTCCATCTATGGCGCGGCGTTCAACCACCTACCCAAGACGTGCTGGCTGATTTGCGGGCCTTGTTAAATTCTTCAAAGTGACATGCTGACTTCCATTTTCAATGCCTTGAAACAATGGCTCTGGCTGGTCTTAGCAGGCTTTGTCGTCTTGCAATTGTTCTTTGTCGGACGCATTGCATTCATGGCTGTGGTTGACCCCTCTTCCACCGCCTTTGAACGCTCGCAAGCCTGGCAAATTGTCAGCACCCAAGGCCGACTTAATTGGCGTCAACAATGGCAATCTGAAGATCAAATGGCCAAAACACTCAAACGGGCAGTGCTGGCATCAGAAGACAGCGCCTTCACATCGCACAACGGCATCTGGTGGGATGCGATTGAAAAAGCATGGCAAAAAAATGCCAAAACCCAAGCCAAATTAGAAGCGCAAGCCGCCAAGAAAAATGGCGCCAAAACAGCTGCACCCAAAATTGTGGGGGGCTCAACCATTACCCAGCAATTGGCCAAAAATTTACTCCTGACGGGTGAGCGCACCATGCTGCGAAAGGGCCAAGAGTGGGTCATCACCATGGCCTTAGAAACTTTCCTCAGCAAAAAGAAAATTCTCACGCTCTACCTCAACCATGTGGAATGGGGGCTAGGTGTATTTGGTGCAGAAGCTGCCGCACAACATTATTTTCAAAAGCCTGCTTCCAAGCTCAATGCATGGGAGGCTGCACGTTTGTCCGTCATGCTGCCGCGTCCTCGCTATTTTGAAAAATTACCGCAGTCGGTTTATTTAAGCGATCGCGCAGAAACCATCATGGCACGCATGAACGATGTTGCCCTGCCCTGATCATTGCTTCACAATCGCTCTATGAGAATTCTTGGCATTGACCCCGGCCTCCAAACCACTGGATTTGGTGTCATTGATGTGAGCGGCTTGCAACTCACTTATGTGGCCAGCGGTGTCATTCGCACCGACAAAGTGAACCAAGGCAATTTGCCCAATCGTCTGCGGGTTATTTACGACGGTATTTTAGAAATCAACCAACGCTATCAACCTGAATCGGCTTCGGTCGAGATTGTGTTTGTCAATGTGAACCCGCAAGCCACTCTTCTCTTGGGGCAAGCCCGTGGTTGTTGTGTCACGGCCTTGGTGTCGTGCAATTTGGAAGTGGCTGAATACACTGCGCTGCAAATGAAGAAGGCCATCACAGGTCAAGGTCGTGCTGCCAAATCTCAAGTTCAAGAAATGGTCAAACGCATGTTGAAGTTGCCTTCAGTACCAGGGCCCGATGCAGCCGATGCATTGGGTTTGGCCATTACGCATGCACATGCCAGTCCTTCTATGAACAAGTTGGCTGCGTTGGATGTGCTCAATCGGAAGACGCACGGGATGTACCGGGGTGGGCGGAGTCACTAGTTTCGGTAGATTTCACTCGCATTGATTTCAGGGCGGCGGCATGGGTACGGCTTGACGACTCATACTCGCTGCGCTCGCCAAATCGCTGTCAATCCGCACCCATACCACCACCCAGAAATCATGGCGATTTGGGTGGGGACGATTTATTTGGGCAAGACCATTTTGTCTCGATTGGCCAAGTCTGGGAAGATTTTGATGGCGGCTAGAGCTA
>CAIODE010000031.1 GCA_903856875.1 uncultured Burkholderiales bacterium | reverse complement strand
TTGAGGTCCTTTTTGAACGGCCGGCAATTCAATCTGTTGGGGTGATGTGGCCAGTATCTAACAATTCAAATGGTTATCATATGATCTAAATCAAGGGCTGAGTAAGACTTCCATTGAAAGAAATAGGCACTTTTTAAGAAATTAAATGGCCTGATTTAGAATTTCACCATCAACCCGTTCCTCAAACTATCCTGTCACGCGTATGAGCCTCAAAATAGTTGTCTATTCCAAGTCTGCCTGTCCTCAATGCGAGTCAGCCAAAATGATTCTCAAGTCCAAATCATTGGCCTACGAAGAGATCAAAATTGACGACGAAGCCGAACGCATGGCTTTCTATGAAAAGTGTGGGCCATCTGTGCGTCAAATGCCACAGGTTTTCATCAACGATCAGCGTGTCGGTGGCTTGGCTGGTTTACAGGCAGCTTTGGCGCAAATGTCTAATTAATCTGGGTATCAGGTTTTCTTCTGTAACTTGTCTTGAGTATTCAGATCAAAGTCAATTGCATCGTGGCGTTCGTGCAACTGAGTTTCTAAGGGTCCCATCACCCGGTTGACCATGCGGCCCCTTTGAACAGCAGGCCGGGCTTCAATTTCATCAGCCCATCGAATCACATGCGTGTATTCGTGAACTTGTAAAAACTCACCTGAGTCGTAGCGCTCGCCTTTGGCCAAGCTGCCATACCAAGGCCAAATGGCCATGTCGGCAATGGTGTAGTCATCACCGACCACAAATCTGTTGTTGGCCAGTCTTTGGTTCAAGACATCGAGTTCCCGTTTCACTTCCATGGCGAAGCGGTCTATGGCGTATTCAATTTTGGTAGGGGCATAGGCAAAGAAGTGACCGAAGCCGCCACCTAAGTAAGGCGCACTGCCCATTTGCCACATCAACCAAGACATGCACTCTGTGCGCTTGGCAATGTCGGTTGGCAAAAAAGCTTTGAACTTTTCGGCCAAATAGAAAAGGATAGAACCAGACTCAAACACACGTTGTGGCTTTTCAGTGCTGTAGTCTAAAAGGGCCGGAATTTTGGAATTTGGATTCACACCCACAAAGCCACTGCTAAATTGCATGCCTTCGCTGATGCGAATGAGCCATGCATCGTATTCAGCGCCTGCGTGCCCAAGTGCCAACAACTCTTCCAGCATCACGGTCACTTTGATGCCATTGGGAGTGCCCAATGAATAAAGTTGCAGGGGATGCTTTCCCCTTGGTAGTTCTAATTCGTGGGTAGAGCCTGCCACAGGGCGATTGATGTTGGCAAACCGGCCACCATTGGCCTTTTGCCAAGTCCAAACTTTGGGGGGAACGTAGGGCGTATCTGACATGCTTAACCTCATAGAAATTGGTGCCTAGCCTACACGAGTTTGAAGGGAATTCAAACATGGAAACCACCGGCTTCTTATGGTTATGCCTCGCTTCCTATGGTGTGCTGCCTTTAGGAAAATGTGTAGCCGTCCATTGCAATCACATAACTGCTGATGCCACGGTAGAAGGCCTGGGCGGTGGCATCTTTGCCAGCAGCGCCCATGGCCACAAACAAGGGCAACAGATGATCTTCTGCGGGGTGTGAACGAACACCTTCTTTGGAGTGCTGGCGGTAATCAATCAAGTGCTGCAGATGTTTGCCCAGCATTTGCACTTCCACCCAATCGGCAAAGGTTTGAACATAGTCTGGTGTTTGGCCGCCTTGCATGGCAGCCATGCGATAGTCGCCCAAGTTGTGCGTGATGTTGCCAGAGCCAATGACCAAATACCCTTGGTGGGTAAGTTCTTCAAGTGCTTCACCCATGGCCAGCGCATGGGCTGTCCCTGCGTGGCTTTGGATGGAAACTGCAATGATGGGAATGTGGGCATCAGGAAACATTTGGCGCAGTGGCGTCCATGCGCCATGGTCTAGGCCGCGTGTGGCATCAGTGGCCACTTGGCTAAAACGTTTTTGCAGTGTCTTCACCACTTCTTGCGCACCTTCAGGGTAGCCTGTTGCAGGGTATTTGATGCGGTACAACTCTTCTGGGAAGCCGTAAAAGTCGTAAATGGTTTCAAGTTGCGATGCCGTGCTGACTGTTGGGACGGTTGTGTCCCAGTGAGGGCTCACCACGATGATGGCGCGTGGAGTTGTATAAAGACTGGCCAATTCGCTCATGGCTTTGCCTGCTGCACCAGAGTCCAAAGCAAAAGTAGGGGCGCCATGCGGCACAAAAAGGGCGTTTCGAAAGTTTTCCATGCGCAACTCCAATGGGATGGTCAGACTGTAGTCCTAATATCGGCTTTATATTGGGTGCGCGACATTGTTGAAAAAGGACCCGAGTGGTTTTCAGGTTGAAACAAGGCGCTGCCATCACACTGGCGTCTGGGAAGTAATGATGGCTGGTTTGCGCAGTAGCAAAATAAGAGGCAAGGCCGCTAGTGAGATCCACATCATCAATCGAAAGTCTTGTAAATAGGCCAAGGTAGCGGCCTCTTTGGTCACTAGGGCATTGATCAAAGCCAAGCCCTCAGGCGACTGTACATCGATCAGTTTGTTTTGAATGGCTTGTTGCAAGGGCTGGCTGAAAATATGAATCTGATCTGCAAAGATCGAGTGATTGGTTTGTGTTTTTTCCACCAAATAGGCAATGACGATGGAAATGCCGATGCTGCTGCCAAGGTTGCGCATGAGACTGAACAAGGCGGTACCTTCATTTCTAAAACGTGGCTCAAGTGTCGTGAAGGTAATGGTGGTGAGAGGTGGAAAGATAAACCCGAGGCCGAATCCTTGAATGACACCTGTCAGCACAATGGCAGAACCTGCAATTTCGGAAGTAAACCCCGTCATCATGTAGAGCGAAAGTGCTGTTAACAACAACCCGCATGCAATGAGATATCGCCCATCCAGTCGATTTGAATACTTACCCACAATCACCATGGCAATCATTGTGCCTACACCTCGTGGCGCTAACAAAAAGCCAATGTCAATGATTGGATAGCCCATCAAGCCTTGCATAAAAGGCGGCAGCAAGGCCATGGTAGCGAGCAATATGATGCCCACCACAAAAATGAACACCAGTCCCAAACTGAAGTTTCGATCTTTGAACAGACTGGGTTCAATGAATGGGTTTGAAAACGTCAAGATGTGCGCTAAGAACAAATAGAAAGCGAGGCAGGCCAAGCAGGCTTCGATGACCACTTCTGGGCTCATGAACCAGTCGAGAGATTCTCCCCTGTCCAGCATCATCTGTAAGGCACCCAGCGCAATGCTGAGAAAGACAAATCCTAGCCAGTCAAATTTTCGCTCATGGTCGATGGGCGTTTCTTTGATGTAGGCTGCCAAGCCAAACCAAGTGAGCAAGCCCAAGGGTAAATTGATGTAGAACACCCAACGCCAACTGTAATATTCCGTGAGCCAACCACCTAGGCTGGGACCTAAGATAGGCCCAATCATCACGCCCACACCCCACATGGTCATGGCGGTGCCATGCTTTTCTTGAGGGTAGGTGTCTAGCAAGACCGATTGAGACAAAGGCACTAGGCTGGCACCAAACACACCTTGCAAAAACCTGAACATCACAATTTGTTCCAAATTTTGTGCGGCACCACAGAGCATGGAGGCCAGCGTGAAGCCCACTACAGCCATGATGAAAATGCGTTTGCGTCCAAACTTGGCCGTTAGAAAACCAGTCAGAGGCATGAAAATGGCTGATGCGACGATGTAAGACGTCAATACCCAAGCCATCTGATCTTGCGTAGCACTCATCGAGCCTTGCATGTGTGGCAAGGCCACATTGGCAATGGTGGTGTCCAAAGCCTGCATGATGGTGGCCAACATCACGGATACCGTGATGAAGCCACGGTGTTCGATCTCGCTGTGAGTTGTCATGACCGCGGTAAAGTGGCGGAGTTAGAGACTCATACCCAAAAGACTTCGGCGATGCCCCGTATCGATTTCAACTTTGGTGCTAAGACCAGTGCGAAGCTCCGGAGCTTGCTCGTTGGGGTTGATTTTGATTTTGACGGCTACGCGTTGCGCCACCTTGATCCAGTTGCCTGATGCATTTTGTGCAGGGATTAAGGCAAATTCTGACCCTGTGGCACCACTCAAGCTTTCAACTTCCCCTTGCCACACCACATCAGGGTAGGTGTCGATGTGAATTTTGACGGACTGACCAACGTGCACATAGGTCAGGTCAGTTTCTGTGAGGTTGGCTTCAATCCATAAGTTGCCATTGACCACCAAGGCCATGACCATGCTGCCTGCTGGTACAAACTGGCCTAGCTTGGGCGGCTTGTTGGCGGTGCCTGCTACAGCTGCGCGAATTTCAATGCGCGATAGATCGAGTTTGTTTTGATCGAATTCGGCTTGTGCGCTGAGGAAGCTGGGATGTTTTTCAACGGGTGCATTGACATTGCCATTCAATGATTCTGCAATGCGCTGTAAATCTTGTTGAAGAGCGACCACTTGCATGGCTGCTAGCTCTGTGTTTTGTTTGGCTTCGTCAAATTTGGAGGCAGATACAAAATTCTTGCTAAGCAATTCTGCTTGCCGCGCTTGTTCTTTCACTGCAAATTCTTGTTTTGATTTGGCTAAGTTGATTTCGGCTTGCTTGGTGCGATAGCTGGCTTTGAGTGCTGCTAAATCTACACGCACTTGCAACAGTTTGGCTTCAGCCTTGGCGCGTGCAATTTGAACGGGTGCAGGATCTAGCCTGAACAACACGTCGCCAGCTTTGACCACTTGGTTGTCTGCCACGAAGACTTCTTTGACAACGCCAGAAATTTCGGCATTGACGGGTACTTTGTCGGCTTTGAGGTACGCATTTTCTGTTTCTACAATGCGGCCCCCTTTGAGGTAGGTGACAGTTCCGATGACGCCTGCAAGCAAGGGAATTAGAACCAAGAGGACAAGGCGTTTAGAAGACTTTGAGTTGTTTGACATGGTGAATGAACATTATAGGGATGGCTAGGCCATCCCTATACTTAATTTGCATCGCCAAAGTCACGAACTGCCGCCTTAACGTTCGATGCTACGGTTCCAGCGAGCGTTCCATGCGGGGCGATTTTCATTGATGGCGTTCCAGTCCAAGACAACCGCAGTTTTCATGTACCCGGCAAACTGTTTGAGTTTGAGCTTTGCGTCATCGCCTACTGCTGGCGCTTTGGGATTGGATGGAATTTGGTTGCCATGCTCTAGGCCTGCCGCTTGAGCAGAGGATGACAACAAGAACTCGGCCAGTTTTTGAGACAAAACAGGTTCAGTGTTATTGGCAATGACGCACTCGGCCACCATCAAGACCACAGAGCCTTCTTTGGGCTGTGCATACTCAATTGCAATGCCTTTTTCTTGAAGCGTTGCAACGCCTGTGGGTGTTAATGGTGCAATGGCAGCTTCGCCGTTTTGAATCATTTCAGCCAACTTGGCAGAGCTGGGAATGTACTCAAGCACATTGGGGCCAATAGCGGCCTTCCATGCATTGAAGCCAGGTTCTACATTGGCTTCTGTTCCACCTTTGATGCGATTGAACATCAAGAAACCATGCAACCCAAAAGAAGAGGAAGGCATGGATTGAAAGACGACCTTGCCTTTGTATTTGGGATCGGCCAAGTCCATCCAAGAAGTTGGGGCCGCCCAACCTTTTTCAGCAAACATCTTTTTGTTGTATGCCAAACCAGTCATGCCCATGGTGACACCAGCCGCGATGTCATCTTTGAATCGGGCAGTTGGGAAAATTTCATTCAAGGGACCACTGGGTTTCATTTTTTCACACAAACCCATACCTGCAGCGCGAATCATCACGCCATCGTCTAAAAACATCACATGCATTTGCGGCTTGTCTTTGTTGGCTTGAGCCTTTGCCAAAATTTCAGATGACGTGCCGGGAACAACAACAACTTTCACGTTGTTGGCTTTTTCAAAAGCAGGAAAAACATTTTCTGTCCATGTCTTCTCCATCGTACCGCCGTTCATGCCGATGTAAAGTGTTTTGGTTTGAGCCTGTACAGAAGCGCTCACCAGCAAGGCCAATGAGGCCAAAGCAATGGCACCCAACGGTTTGTGCACTGTATTCTTGAGTTGCGAACAGAACTTCATGGTAAATCTCCTGGGGTTGTAGTAATAGATGAAAGCACACTGGGAAATCTAGATATCGAAAATCCATCGATGGGGGTTGATGTTTTGCCGAGCGTGGCCAATTCAGCCAACACCTCGCCAACGGCTGGACCAATTTGGAATCCAGAACCAGCAAAGCCAAAACCATGAAACAAGCCGGGGGTTGTTCGACTGGGTCCAATCACGGGTTCGTGGTCTGGCAGGTAGCCTTCGGTGCCGCTCCATGTTCGAATGATGCTGGCATGTTTGAGCTGTGGCAACAGTTCTACTGATCGGGCCAGAACCAATTGAATCGCTTCTCTGCTGGGACGGGCCCGAAGCTCGTCCAAAGCAAAACCACGCGAACCACCAATGACGCAATTTCCTCTAAAGGCTTGTCTGGCATAAATGCCGCCACCCTCAACCCCCAGACTCAGTGACATGAAAGCAGGCATTGGTTCGGTGACGGCCATGGTGGGGTGGGCAGACACCATGGGAACGGGTTCATTGAACTTCTCTGCAACAAAGCTTGCCCAGGCGCCGGCACAATTCAAAAGTATGGGCGCTTCAATCACTTGGTCGGTGCTTGTTGTCAGTGTAAAGAGCCCGTTTGAGTTCGAAATCTCAATGACCTGAGTTCGTTCCATGATTTGTGCGCCCGCATGGATTGCTGCATTTGCAAACGCAGGAGAAACTAGGCGTGGATTGGCATGACCATCTTCTGCGCACAAAGAGCCCCCTACAACACGCTCACTGAGCCATGGGTAGAATTCACGAAGTTGAGTGCCAGAGTAAATTTTGAGACCTAATCCAAATGGCTCACTTTTTTCTTTGTAGACAATGAGTGACGCAAGATCGGCCTCACTTCGGGCGATTTTCAAATGGCCTGATCGTGTGTACTCGCAAGCGGATCCTAAAAGATCGGATAACTTTTCCCAAATGGCATGCGCCCTCTGCGCTAAGGGAAGTTGAATGAGGGATCGACCTTGACGGCGAACACCGCCATAGTTCACGCCGCTAGATCTTGATCCACACAAGTCTCGTTCAAGCAAAATAACTGTCTTGCCCAATTTGCGAAGTGCAAGTGCTGCGGATGTGCCCACAATGCCGCCGCCCACAATGGCCACATCGCATTGGAGGGTGCTATTGCTCATGCAGCCGCCTTTGTGTTGGCGCCATTGGCATTGGTGGCAGGGCTTTGAACAAACGGGATGGGTTTGATGGGTGCTTGCCCTCTAAGACGTCCTACCAATTGAACCGATTGTTGAGTGCAATCAGCCAGGATCTCTGAAGCAGCAGGGCCACACATGCGACCTTGGCATCTTCCCATGCCCACCCGGCACATTGCTTTGAGTCGATTGAGATCTTGTGCGCCTGTAGCCTGGACAGAAGTTCGAATGTCGCCTGCCGTAATTTCTTCGCATCTGCAAATGACAACATCGTCTGTAGTTTGGCGAGCCCAACTTTTAGGGTCTTGGAACGCTGTGTTCAAGCCGTACCCAAATGCTTGCCGCTTTTGAAGTTGGTGCGTTAACTGATGAACACGCAAAGAATGGTTTGCTTTCGATTCGATGTGTCGATCTTCAATCAAAGCGAGGCCCGCCAATTCGCCCGCCCACTCTGCAGCGTCTGCACCTTGAATACCTGAGCCATCACCCGCTAAATAGACATGTGCTTGTGTAGAACGACCTACTTGGTCTTTTTGTGGCATCCAAGCATTGTCAGAATTTACAAAAACAAATTTGCAATCCAGTATGTCTGCCAGTTGTGATTCACTTCGCAGGCCATACCCGGTTGCAATAGCATCGCAATCAAGGGTGTGATCGCCCTGTGAATTGCGCCATATCAGTTTTTCTACGCCGTGCGCACCGCTGGCTTGCATCGGGCTTGCATCATTGTGAATGGCGATGCCTTGTGCTTTAAGCCAAGCGACGTAATACATGCCTTTGGCTAACACCACGGGTTGGTTCAAAAGGGCTGGCAAGGCTTTGACTTGAAGACTAAGTCGACTGCTGTCCAAAATAGCCACAACATTGGCACCTGCTTTGGCATATTGAAAAGCCACCAAATAAAGCAATGGCCCAGTGCCAGCAAAAACAACTTTTTTCCCAATGGCGCAGCCTTGGAATTTCAACGCAACTTGCGCGCCACCCAAACTGAACACGCCCGGCAAGGTCCAGCCTTTGAATGGCAAGATGCGGTCGGTTGCACCTGTTGCAATGATGATGTCGGTGAAGTCAATGACTGAAGTTTGGCCGTCGTTCAATAGATCAAGTTGACCGCCTTCTGCATTCCATACCAAGGTGTTGGGGCGATAGTCCACTTGGGAGAGCAAAGAACGCATGGCAGTTAGAACGGCATCGGCCCTGCCTGCCTCGAAGCCATAAAGTTGTTTGGCAGTTCTAGAAAAATTGCCGGGCTGTTGGCGGTAAATTTGGCCACCCCATTTGACTGATTCATCAATCACGGTGGGGCGAAGACCATGGGCCACCAAAGTTTGTGCTGCGCGAATGCCAGCTGGCCCCGCGCCCACAATGACAGGCTTGATTAACTTTGTCATGGCTTGACTTTCGATGTCACCAGGCGCATGTTGGGTTGGACAAAGGTGGAACAACTTCGCATGCGCATGCCATCTTCAGAGGCCACCCAACAATCTTGACATGCACCCATCAAGCAGAAACCGGCTCTAACTGACTGGCTAAAATCTGTTTGTCTGATGAACTTTTGGTGCGTCAAAACGGCTGTGAGAAGTGTGTCGCCTTCTAGGACCTGCGCTGCTTCACCATTGATAAAAATGGTGAAACTTGTGCGATTTAATTCGGCGACCCTTAGCAATTGACCGGGCTCATGTGATTGGTTTATTTGAGTTTTTGACACTATTTCTCACCCATCAAAATTTTGTCCAGACCATAGAGCCTGTCTAAGATCAACATCACGCCAGCAGTCAAGGCCACCATAAGTGCCGAAACGGCCGCCATCAAGGGGTCGACCGACTCTGTAGCATACATGTACATGCGAACGGGTAGTGTGACAGTGACCGGTGAAGTCACAAAGATGGACATGGTCACTTCATCAAAGCTGTTGATAAATGCCAAGAGCCAACCCCCTGTGACGCCCGGCAGAATCATGGGCAAAGTGACGCGCCAAAATACAGTGATTCGACTGGCGCCAAGTGAAAGTGCGGCATCTTCGCAATGCCTGTCCATGCCAGAGGACGCTGCCACAATCAATCTCAGCACGTAGGGGGTGACGATCAAGGTGTGGGCTAAGATCAGCCAGACAAAGCTGCCTGTAGCCCCAATCAATGAAAACAAACGCAATAGGGCCACACCCAAGACCAAATGAGGCACGATCAGGGGCGACAAAAACAATGCATTCAATGCATCGCGTCCTCTGAATTGATACCGGGTGATCGCCAGTCCTGATGGGATGGCTATGGCTGTTGATAAACTTGCAGCAGCGATGGCCAACCAAAGGCTGTTCCAGAAGGCCGTGACAAAGTCTGAATGTTTGAAGACGGCCTTAAACCAGCGGAATGAAAACTCTGTTGTAGGGACGGTGAGCGTGTTGCCTGGCGTAAAGGCAACCAGACAAACCACGACCAAGGGTGCCAGCATGAAACTGATGACCAAGCCATTGAACAGCAATGCTAGTGGGCCGTTTTTGTTCATGCGACTCCCATTGTTTTTTGGTAATTGCGCTCTAAGATTTTGTTATAGCTCAACATCACGATGAGATTGGCTACCAACAGAATCAAAGCCAGCGTAGCACCGAGGGGCCAATTGAGTTCGTGCAAATACTCGTCATAAACCACAGTGGCAACCATTTTCAAACGTCTGCCGCCAAGTAGGCCCGGAATGGCCAGTGCGCTGGCGCTTAGGCCAAACACAATGAGGCTGCCAGATAAGATGCCTGGCACCACTTGAGGAAAAACAATGCGCCTTAAAGTTGTAAAGGGGGAGGCTGCCAATGAAAGTGCTGCGTTTTCTACACCGAGATCTAGCTTTTGCAAAGATGTCCAGATGGGAATGATCATGAAAGGCAGCATGACATGCACGAGTGCGATGATGACCGCCCATTCTGTGTACAAAATTTTGATGTTGCCTAAGTCCAGCGCCAAAGAGATTTGATTGAATATGCCTCTTGGGCCAAGTAACAAACTCCAGCCAAAGGCCCGCACTACTACGGATACCAACAAGGGTGCAAGAACGATCAGCAAAAAGATACTTCGCCATGAGGTTTTCATGCGACTCAAAATGTAGGCTTCAGGCACGCCCACTAACAAACATATGCCAGTGGTGACAGCCGCAATCCAAAAGGTGCGC